>NZ_JAMPLL010000040.1:0-30901 GCF_039962495.1 Leptolyngbya sp. AS-A5
ATGTAGCACGGGAGATTTATCACATCATTCGCAAAACGCGCTCAACTTCCGAAGTGCCTGACGTGACTCAGGCTTAAGAACACAAAAAACACTTGACATCTATAGGAGCATCAATACCGTTGGGAATAGTGGGACGTCGAGTTCAGCAGTAAATTCGTCCGTCAAGTTCCAGCAACAATGCCCTGACATTTACCCATCCCAATTTTGATATAGCCTTCCTCTTCACAATAAGCCTGAAGCGTAACTTCATCTCCTTCTACTAAAAACGATCTCATTTCTCCACTCGGTAACACGATCAGCTGTGTTCCTCGTCGCGTCAGTTCTAACAAGCAGCCTTGAGCTTCTGCCTCATTGCCTGAAACCGTTCCGCTAGCAAATAAATCCCCAGGACGAAGGTTGCAGCCATTACTAGCGTGATGAGTTAGCATTTGTGCCACTGTCCAATACATGTGTTGGAATCTGCTCTGGCTTAGACACACAGGTGCTATTTTCTCTTGACGCATTCGTGCAGAAGACAACATTACTTCTAGCCTTATGTCAATACCACCTGTACTTTGATTTGTAGATGATCTGAGATAAGGCAGGATTGGTGGATCATCGGCCGACCTTGCAAATGCAGAGCCTCGAAATGGGGCAAGAGCTTCCATCGTCACAATCCAGGGAGAAATTGTAGTGGCAAAGCTTTTTGACAGAAAAGGGCCAAGAGGCTGATATTCCCAAGCTTGAATGTCTCGTGCTGACCAATCATTCACGAGGCATAAGCCGAATAGATGGTCTTCTGCTTGATCGATCAAGATTGTATCTCCTAATTCATTCCCCCTTCCTACAAAGCAACCGACTTCAAGCTCATAGTCCAACATTTGAGAAGGGGCAAACGTCGGAGTTGAGCTGTTTGCTTGTTTCTGCTGACCGTAGGGACGTTTGATAGAAGTGCCAGTAGGAACAATTGACGATGCCCGCCCGTGATAAGCGATCGGGACATATTTATAATTTGGCAATAGGGGATTGTCGGGGCGAAATAGCTTACCAACATTGGTTGCGTGAAAAATAGAGGCGTAGAAATCTGTGTAGTCGCCGATCGTTGCAGGTAAAAGCAGTTGTGCGTCTGACATCGAAACAAGGATTCTGCTATCGGGAGCTTGTCCAACACGAAGTAATTGACTGAGATGATGGCGCAAGCGTAAGGAGGCTGTTTTTCCCAGCGCCATCAATGAGTTTAAAGTCGAAGCACAGCACACAGCTTTCAAAGCGTCTGGTAGTTCCTCAAGTAGCCCAAGCTTTTGACAAGCCATTAGATCTAGAATTTGATCGCCGATCGCAACCCCAATATGAGGTGTTTCAGAGCGACCTCGTTCTTGAAATACTCCGAAAGGGAGATTCTGAATTGGGAAATCAGTGTCAGCTTGATTTGCGGAGTTAACCCAACTCCGTAAATTTGGATCGTGAGTGGAATCAATCGCGCAGATCATAAAAGTTTCAAGTCGTAAAGTTCATGAATGGGTTCTTCAAAAGAACAAGAACCGAACGATCGAAAGAATTGTTGTCGAGAATGCTCGATCACCAATATCGGAAGGGAGAACTCATGCCAACCTATTTCGATATCGCTCAGTTGAAATGAATCGATCGACGATTCCTCAAGGATTGCCACAACTTCATTCAGTGGGATGGCTTGTTGATAGGCAAAGGCTGAAGCGATCGCAACATTCAAAAAACCGTGCATTGTTGTGGAAGTTTTGTTCGGGGCATGAGTGAAGCAATGACCTCGTAAGGCATGATGTAATCCAGCTGTTGCCTTGAAGGGAATTCGAGCATTCGCTAAAGACAAAATGCGCTGTCCCAGTTGTGTACTATCAGGAAACGCATCGCTAATGATACCGCCTGTTCGCAACTTTGCACCTGCTCTGATTTGGTGCAGAATATCCAGGTAGGGTTCTAAGTCAACATTAAACGGAATTTCAAAAAAAGTATCTACTTCAGCAGGTATTTCTAACCTGATTGATTCAATTTCGACAGGCGGGAGTGGGGCGACTTCCAAGGCGCTAATCTGAATAGAAGGCTTATAGTCTCTTTTAGTTGCTTGATATATCTGCTCCAATTCTGATCGCCAGTTTTTAGACACAATCACGCTTAATGACCAGGGCTGAGATGAAGAGGCATCTTCAGAGGGCAGAAGCTTGATGAACTCTGAAAGACGAGTAGCAGGCAAAACGAAGCGATCGAGCATCGAGCAATGTGGAGAAGAGTGAGCGCGATCGTAAATATTTATTGCTTCAGATAGGCTTAGCTGTGCAGGGGGAAAAATTCCAGCATAGTCTACAATCCGCGCAAGAAGTTGTTTGAGCGATGTTAACACTCGGCTGCACCTCCTTTAGTGAACAATCTGTGCAGGAGATTTGATTTATGTCTTAAGCACTCTCTTAAATCTATCCTTGTGATTAGTAACTCCGAAAAGTTAAATCTATAATTTAATTATGGCTTCTCAGATTGGTTTAGTAACACTAATCTTGAGAAGCCTTAGGAATCCACAACCTAAACACCGCTTCAAAGCCGTTTGGTAGCTGCAATTAGATTCACAAATTTTCACAACTTCTTCTTTACAGTTGCTAGCTACTTTAGGCGTTACTATCTTTCCTCTGTTCAGGAGGAGCATAATGGCTGAGTTATTTCCCATTTTATGTTTTGATCACCTTGAGTTCCATGTTGGCAACGCGAGGCAAGCAGCAAGTTTTTATGAAACTTTCTTCAAATTCACAAACACAGCGTATCGAGGCTTAGAAACAGGGAGTCGCAAAGTTGCCTCGCATGTCATGGAGCAAGGCGCAATTCGATTAGTTCTGAGTACAGCGCTTAACTCTGATCATCCTATTGCTCGGAGTGTACTGAAGCATGGCGATCATGTCGCTGTGATTGCAGTGCAAGTACCTAATGTAGTGGATGCTTATCAACAAGTGACTGCACGAGGGGCGATCGCTGCAATACCGCCGACTCTTACCGAAGATGAAACGGGAATTTTGCAGTATGCAGCGATTCACATCTACGGAGATATCCTTCTCAAGTTTGTCGATCGACAGAACTATCAAGGCATTTTTGCACCTCAGTTTCAACCTCGACATTCAGTTTTACCCAATCATGAAGCAGGTCTTCAAACCATTGATCATATTGTCGGCAATGTTGAACAAGGTGCAATGGAACATTGGGTGAAGTTTTTTGCCGACACAATGGGCTTTCAGTTATTAGTTCACTTTGATGACACAGCCATTTCGACTGAATATTCAGCATTGATGTCTAAAGTGGTGCAGGATGGCTCTGGCAAAATTAAACTCCCAATTAATGAACCTGCCTTAAGAAAAGGAAAATCGCAGATTCAGGAGTATTTGGAATTTCATCAAGGGGCTGGAGTTCAGCATATTGCCTACTCAACTCACAACATTGTGGAAACGGTCACACAGCTAAAACAGGCAGGCGTTGAGTTTTTGCATGTGCCAAGCTCCTACTACGAAGATTTAGAAACACGAGTTGGCAAGATTGATGAATCGATCGATCGTCTAGCAGAACTCGGAATTTTAGTCGATCGCGATCAGGAGGGGTATCTATTACAAATTTTCACACAGCCTGTTGAAGACCGTCCTACGTTGTTCTTTGAAATCGTTGAGCGTCACGGTGCTCAAAGCTTTGGCGAAGGCAATTTCAAAGCGTTATTTGAGGCGATCGAACGTGAACAAGCCCTTCGAGGAAATCTCTAGGCAGAAGTTAGAAATCACGGTATCAAGCAATGACGTACTATTACCAGCTCGGTACAATTCCCCACAAGCGACATACCCAATTCCGTGAGCCAAATGGTTCGCTCTATCACGAAGAATTGATGGGCATTCACGGCTTTACGGGTATTCAATCGCTGCTCTATCATTTGCACCCGCCAACGCAAGTTTATAAGGTGTTTCTAGAGCGGACGATCTCGCTGGAGTTTGAAGAGTTTGGGGCACTCCGCCACCGTCATTTGCAGACTCAGAAAGCATTGAGTAAAGGAGATGCGATCGCATCTCGCATTCCTCTAATGGCAAATGGAGATGTCTGTATTTCAGTTGCACAACCCACGGAGCTTATGTCGTATTGGTATCGATTTGCTCACGGTGATGAAGTCATCTTTATTCATGAAGGGAGTGGATTACTAGAAAGCCAGTACGGTCAGTTGCACTATCATCCGGGGGATTATTTGGTGATTCCAACTGGAGTCATGTGGCGGATTTTGCCTGATAGCAATATGACTCAACGCATGTTAGTGATCGAAGCACAAGGACACATTGAGCCGCCTGCTCGGTATCTGAATCGATACGGTCAATTTCTGGAACATGCACCTTACAGTGAGCGAGATTTGCGCCCACCAGAAACATTAACTCCACACGATGAGATGGGTGAGTTTGAAGTGCGGGTCAAAGCTCGCGATCGCATTACGACCTATCTTTATCATCATCATCCACTCGATGTTGTAGGTTGGGATGGCTATCTCTATCCTTACGCCTTCAACATTGCTGACTTTGAACCCGTGACTGGACGCATTCATCAACCGCCACCAGTACATCAAACTTTTGAAGCACCGGGGTTTGTCATTTGTTCGTTTGTCCCTCGGTTGTTTGACTACCATCCGCTCGCCATTCCTGCACCCTACAACCATTCCAATGTCGATTCTGATGAAGTTCTCTACTACGTCGAGGGAAATTTTATGTCTCGCAAAGGGATTGAGCGATCGTCGATTACGGTACATCCGAACGGCATTCCGCATGGTCCACATCCAGGTATGTATGAAGGCTCGATCGGCAAAGAGCGCACTGATGAACTTGCTGTCATGATCGACACGTTTCATCCGCTAGAACTGACTCGACAAGCAGTTGAGCTAGAGGACATGCAATATCTCTACAGTTGGGCTGCTTGAGGGCAGCCCCAGGTTCGTTTCACAAGGAGGAAACTCTCTCTATGGCTCCGGTTCTCACTATTTTCTCTACACGTTTATCTATCTCCGATCGAATTCAGGAGCGCCTGCATCGGGGGAAACTAACTCAGCAACAAGTTGATGACTTCCAGGACTTTCTTCACCAAGTTGAGCGTGACTTTTTGCAGCATCCTATCATCACTGATAACGCTTATACTCGCTGGCTTCAAGCAGGTAACGCGACAGATGAGCAATTACGGCATTTTATTCGCCAGTTCTCTGTTTTCTCGAATCAATTTCTGATCGCAGCATTATTGAAAGTCATTAACTCGCCAACGCTTCAGCAATCGCGAGCAAGCCGCGAGGTTTTACTGAATGAGCTAGGCGTTATTTATCGTAAGTTGCAAGGAACGGACAACGTACAAACGCTCAAAACAGAGGAGGAAAAAGATCGAGAAGGCGATCCTGAAGTGGTCAGCACAGAAGGAACGGTTGATGGCGGGATCTGTCGCTTTCGGGCGGCGCATTTTGAGTGGTTAGCGACTGTTGCAGAAGGGATTGGTTTGCACTATGAGGAGATTGGTCAGCGGAAGCACGGTAGTTCGACCACGCTACACTTTTGTGATGAATTGCAGCGTCTTTATGGAAGTGATGATCCGAATGTAGCGGAGGGTGCTAGCTTTGCAGTTGAAAATTGGGCGGCGGCAGGATTTTGGCAAGAGCTAGAAGATGGATTGACGCGCATCAAACAAACTCGGCATCCACATCTGCGTTTAGCTTTCTTCACTTGGCATAATCGCGTGGAAGCTCAACATGCAGAACATACTTTAGAAGAACTCGAAGCCGTGTACTTCAAGCCAGAGTTCGATCTCGCTAAATTCATTCAGGGAGGGCAACAAATTCTAGATGCGATCGCAGTTTTTTGGAATGGGTTGGAGCACGATCGCCATCAGGGCATTCAGGACTGAGGAAGCAGCAATGCACCAAGCACTCTCTCCCGCATGGGTTCCATCCGTCGAACAAATTCGAGCGACCAACATTGCAGCACTGATGGAGAATTTGAAGATTCACACCTATGCAGATCTGCATTCTTGGTCAACTCGCGATCGCGCGGCTTTCTGGGAGGTGATGATTCAACGGCTTGGAATTTGTTTTCGGGAGCCGTATACACAAATTGTTGACTTATCACAGGGTGTAGAATTTCCGCAATGGCTTGTGAATGCTCAATTGAATATTGTCGAAAGTTGTTTTCAAGCTGGTGAAGACAAAACCGCGATCGTCTTTCAGACAGAAGGCGGCTCGCTCCAAACTTGGACTTACAAGCAATTACAGTCCCTCACAAATCGGGTTGCGAATAGCTTAGTCAAATTAAGATTTCAGCCTGGTGATGCAATTGCGATCGCGATGCCAATGACTGCTGAATCCGTAGCAATTTATTTAGGAATTATCAAAGCGGGTTGTGTCGTCGTGTCGATTGCGGATAGTTTTGCAGCGATCGAAATTGCAACTCGAGTACGTATCGCGAACACTAAAGCAATTTTTACTCAGGACTTCATTTATCGGGGTGGAAAGCAGCTACCGCTATATCACAAAGTTGTTGAAGCTAAGGCTCCAAGAGCGATCGTACTTTCTCAACAGCCAGCTTCAACGGTTGAATTGCGATCTGATGACTTAACTTGGAGTGATTTTCTCAGTATGAATGAAGTCTTTGATGCAACTCCAACATCTCCCACAGCGCACATCAATATCCTGTTTTCTTCTGGCACAACCGGAGATCCTAAAGCAATTCCCTGGACACAAACAACACCGATCAAATGTGCAGTTGATGGGCATTTGCACCAAGATATTCATTCTAGCGATGTCGTTGCTTGGTCAACCAATTTAGGATGGATGATGGGACCCTGGCTAATCTATGCAAGCTTGATTAACCGCGCGACGATCGCGCTTTATGACGGCGCACCGACGACGCGAGAACATGGTCAATTTATCCAGGCTGCTCAGGTTACTATCCTGGGTGTTGTGCCGAGTTTAGTCCGAGTTTGGAAAACGACCGATTGTATGCGGGGACTGAATTGGAGCGCAATTAAAGCGTTTAGCTCGACAGGCGAATGCTCTAATTCTCAGGATATGCGGTACTTGATGTCTCTCGCAGACAACAAGCCAATCATTGAGTACTGTGGTGGTACTGAAATTGGCGGAGCTTACATCACGGGCACTCTTGTTCAGCCTTGTATTCCAGCAACTTTCACAACGCCTGCGCTAGGCTTAGATTTTACAATTCTGGATGCTGATGGTCGTCCTGCAGATGAAGGGGAAGCCTTTATCATTCCCCCCGCGATCGGACTTTCTACAGAATTGTTGAATAAAGACCATCATCAGATCTATTTTGCTGACGGACTTGAGCAATTGTCTTTGCGTCGTCATGGTGATTATCTGAAGCGATTGCCGAATGGTTACTATCAAATGGGTGGTCGTGTGGACGATACAATGAATTTGGGTGGAATTAAAGTAAGTTCTGCAGAGATTGAACAAGTGCTAAACACGGTTGCAGGCATTCGTGAAACGGCAGCAATTAGCACTCCGCGCAATGCTCAAGGTGTAGTGATTTCTGAAGGCGGACCGAGCCAGCTTATTGTTTATGCAGTTGTTGAGCCTAACATTCAGAAAACACATGCAGAACTCAAAGCATTGTTACAAACAGCGATCGCTCAACGCCTCAATCCGCTGTTTAAAATTTGGGACTTGGTGATTGTAGAGGCTTTGCCTCGCACTTCATCAAACAAAGTAATGCGGCGAGTTCTGCGCGATCAGTTCAACACAATTTACCTCATGAGGGTGTAACGCATGGAACTTGCAGAACGAATGAGTCGATTAGGAACAGAATCCGCCTTTGATGTCTTTGCCAAAGCACAACAGCTAGAAGCTCAAGGACGATCGATTATCCATCTAGAAATTGGGCAGCCCGACTTTCCCACTCCATTCCCAATTTGTGAAGCAGCATTTCGGGCAATGAAAGATGGCTATACAGGCTATACTCCGGCAGCTGGTTTGTTAGCATTGCGAGAAGCGATCGCTGAACATATTTCGACAACCAGAAATGTCGAAATTCACCCAGATGAAGTTGTCGTTACGCCTGGAGCTAAGCCGATTATCTTCTTCACGCTAATGGCGTTAGTGAATGAAGGGGATGAAGTAATTTACCCAGATCCAGGCTTTCCGATTTATCAATCGGTGATCAATTTTGTGGGTGCTAGAGGAATTCCTTTACCGCTACGTGAAGAAGTTGGGTTTCGCTTTCATCTAGATGATTTGATCAATGCAATATCAGATCGAACTCGCCTATTAATTCTCAATTCCCCTCAAAATCCTACAGGGGGTTTATTGCAAGTTGAAGATTTAGCGGCGATCGCAGAACTTGCCGATCGACATAATTTCTATGTTCTCTCCGATGAAATCTATTCTCGGATTCTCTATGAAGGTAAGCACATTAGCCTGATTCAATTTCCGGGTATGAAATCTCGCACTATCCTGCTGGATGGTCATTCTAAAACCTATGCAATGACGGGATGGCGGCTCGGTTATGGTGTTGTTCCTAAACACCTTGTTGAGGGAATTGTTCGTCTTATGATCAATTGCAACTCTTGCACTTGCGCCTTTACTCAGATTGCTGGCATCGAAGCGCTTCGAGGCTCACAAGAATTTTTAGATCAAATGGTCGCTCAGTTTCAGCGCCGACGAGATACTGTCGTCAATGGTTTAAACGCGATCGAAGGGATTCATTGCCTAAAGCCTGCGGGTGCATTCTATGTGTTCCCAAATGTGAAAAATTTACCTTTGCCGTGTAACGCGCTAGCGGATTACTTTCTCAATGAAGCAGGCGTTTCACTACTAGCGGGAACAGCGTTTGGCAAATTTGGCGACGGCTATCTCAGAATTTCTTATGCCAATTCATTAGAGAATCTTCAAACCGCGATCGACCGAATGCGATCAGCCGTAATGAAATTGTAGTCAGCTCATTTCCCTCACTATATGAGCATTGGAGGCTCTCTACTTGAGTATAAAAAGCTTAACAGGTGAGCCTCCAATGCTCATTACTTCAGTATAAAAAGCTCACTAGATGAGCATTGAAAGCTAATATCCTGAGTAATTTAGGCTCATGGCTTGAGTATTAGAAGCTCATCACCTGAGTAATTTAAGCTCATGACTTGAGTGTTGGAAGCTCATCACCTGAGTATTAAAAACTGACTATTTAAGCAATTTAAGCTCATAGAGTGGGCCTCTGAAGCTCATCACTTCAGTATAAACCGATCACCTATCGAGCTTCCAAAGCTGAGACACCGATCTCTGAGAATTCAAGCACTTCCCTCGCTTCGGTGTCTGCTTAACAAGATTCTGCACAACTAGCCCGATCAGAGGATCAGATTGTCACCAAGCGTTCCGCAACCTCATGCAACGTGTGCAATAACCGCTGAACTTCTGCGATCGTGTTGTAGTGAGTGCAGCCAATTCGCAAGAATCCTCCACTTTTCTCAATTCCGAGCCGTTGAGTGAGATTCAGAGCATAGAAGTTCCCATTCCAGATGAAAATGCCGCGATCGCCTAATATCCTTGCAATTTCAAAAGGAGAATAGCCAGCAATGCGAATTCCGAACGTCGGCGTACGCCAGGTCAATTGCGATCGCTCCGTGATGCCGTAGAGAGTCACCCCAGGAATTTCTAGCAAATGAGGGATCAAATATTCAGACAGCGATCGCTCATAGTTCTGAATTGCTAGCATTGCCGCAACAAGAGCACTCCGCCGATTTGTAACGATCGGTGAAACGTGCCTTCCTAACTCAGCTAAATACTCGATCGTTGCCACAGCTCCCGCAAGTCCCTCAAAATTCTGTGTTCCTGTTTCCCACCGAAATGGAACTTCTTCAGAAGCAGGACGAGGCTTGTAAGGCTGTAGCCGAGCTAAATGCTCTCGTTTGCCATAGAGAATGCCAACATGCGGCCCAAAAAACTTGTAGGCAGAGCAAACGAGGAAATCACACTCTAGCGATCGTACATCAATTAGCCGATGGGGCGCATAGTGAACTGCATCGACAAACACCCACGCTCCCACAGCATGAGCTAACTGAACCGCTCTTTTAACATCATTGATCGTGCCAACTGCATTCGAGGCATAACTGATTGCAACTAACTTTGTGCGTTCCGTGATCTGATGTTCTAAATCAAGCATGTCCAGAGTGCAGTTGTTCTCATGAATATCAACTGTGCGAACAATTACACCCCGTTCTCGAAGCGCTAACCAAGGCGCGACATTGGCATCGTGATCAAGGTTTGTAACAACAATCTCATCACCGGGCTGCAATTCTCGACCGATTGATCGACTCATTGCAAACGTGAGCGTCGTCATGTTTGCTCCAAACACAACCTCATCACTATGGCAGCCTAGAAAATCCGCAACTGCTAATCGGGCTTGTTCTACTAACGCATCAGTTCGCGCACTGGTCGCAAAAGCTCCGTGCAAATTAGAATTTGATGTCGTCAAGTAGTTTGCGATCGCATCAATCACCCCCTGCGGAACTTGAGTCCCACCGGGCCCATCTAAAAACGCGACTGGATACCCATTCATTTCTTGATGTAGGGCGGGAAATTGAGCGCGAATCCAATCTAGATCAAAAACAGTCATAGGACGCTCCAAACTCAATTCTCATCTGGCGGGAATAGTCCTGGACAGGTTAAAACAAATACATCTCTGGTTCCTTGCTCACCTGCAATCACATTGACAGGCGATGTGTAGTGAAAGTATTGAGCATCCCTGAATACGAGAAGTTCTCCCGGATTTAAGACTTTGCTAAATGCTGGAGGCTTGCCGTCTTTTGATTTATAAAGATGAGTTTCACCACCCCCAATCTTGTTGCGATCGACCGAGAAAATTCCAACAATATCGACACCATCCCGATGGATTCCCTCTGGAGCCGGATTACCAGATTGTTGAGGAGATGCAGTCGTGCGAATCTGATGAACTCCAATCTCTTGGGAAGTAGAACACAGTTGGCAGAACTGGAAAAACTCCCAAATCAATCGTTGAAAATCTTCTAGTTGAATTAACTCATCATCTAGCTCAGGATACTCTCGAATCACGTCTCCTAACAATGGGTTGCATTGCCTGCTCTGGAAAAAGCGACGGTGAGGTAACTTGATTAATCGATCGCCAACTATTTTGAAGTGAGAGAGCCGCCTAAATCGATAGCTACCTTCTAAGTAGGGATCGTTTGGGAGATGAGCAAACGACGGTTGGAACTTATCAACCTCGATCGCGGTTAACATCTCTAAAACATAACTTGCCAGACAATTTGCCTCTGGCCTAATAAATTCTTCTAGTTTAGATAGATTTAACATTTGACTTCCTCATTTCAGTCAACACAAGCAGATCAATAAATCGACTGCTTGTGAGCAAATCGCTGAATCAGAAACAACATGAGAGCAATCAAACTCCGGTTACTTCTAATCTAAATCCAGTGTGTCAAATATATGATGTTTTGTAGCGCTCTCTTGCGATAGTTAAGTTGCCAGAGTTAACAATGCAGTGTCAGTTACAAAACATCATACAGGCACTATGTTGAGGTAGAGAGTCTGATTACACCTGTCTACTTACTATTGTAATGAGGTTTTCATAAGATTGTCGATCCATAGCGAGTACCCCTCAGATTATTATTCATGTACTTGCTCTGCCGCAATTCTGTCTCTGCTGCTAGCGTTTCATCGGCTTTTAACGCTGCGATCTCGACCGGGTATGCAGCATTCTTGTAACCGTGATTACCCGTGAAGCATAAGTATACTCTGCCTTCAACTTCGTTGGGGTCAGGCAGTACGAGGATTTTGCAGGAATTGCCAGAGTCAGAGCTTTGAGGTTCTACAAGGATTGGCAGTTCCCGTGAAATAACTGAAAATAAAAGAAATCTCCTTAATCTAGCTGCACAAATCATCGGAGTCAGGAGATGAAACACGTAGACTCGAAGGCATTGGACCGATTAGAAGAATTGCTGGTAAGGCTTCGTTAATATCAGGGCTTGAAAGAAAAAAGCGTGAAATCTTCTACTGGAAATCCAATGCCTTTCTTCACTTTCATCAAAATCATGACCAGCTATTTGCTGATGTGCGAGTTGGTTCAGATTGGGAGCGCTTTCCAGTCAATACGCAACTTGAACAAGAGACATTCCTTACCCAGGTTGAGATTGAATTGCGAAAACAGGGCATTTAGGGATTTCTGTATTTAGATGGGAATTGGAGCGGAAAGATGAGTCAGCCAGGTATTGTCAACTTAACCGGAGATATTCAAAATTAAGCACAACAACCCCTCAGTCGTCAGGTTCGCTCAATTTTACGCGGCAGTTTTCAAACAAGCGACTTCTCGCCAATCATCGAAGCGTTGGCGGAGATGTTCTCGATATCGTTTCGCACTCAGTTCATGTTGTTTTGGGTGCAAAGTGTCCTCGAATTGGATTAAATGTAGATAGAAATCGTTGCGCTTGCCCTGGGGATTTGAATCGCCGCATTCGTCGCTCTCGGGCTCGCGTCGGTTGATGCGAGTTCTCGGCTCGATTGTTTAATCCCTTGTGCGCTCGATGTTCAACGTTCTTCATGACTCGCTTCTTGGCTGCCTCGTAACTTTTAAGTTTGTCAGTTACAATCACCCGTGGCACAAAGTTTTGGTTTTTAAGCAGTTTGCGGAAGAACCGCTCTGCCGCCTGTGTATCCCGATGCCGTTGCAGTAAGACATCCAAAACATTTCCCTCCGAATCCACTGCTCGCCACAAATAGTAAACTTTATCGGAAATAACAGCCAGTAGGAATTCAGAACTATGTTTCCTGCTCTCGTCAAACTAGGCGAATCTCAACTTGCGGTGGTCAAGGCGAAAATTGTGCAATCCACACGCCGTCTCCATTACCTGATCCACGTAGTTCTCCTTGCGGTTGCGAAATTTCTGCATCACAATCTGAGACCGCTTGATCCTGCCAATGTGATGCTCAATTGGCACGCGCTGTTTTGAAATCAGTCGATTCAGTTGTCTGTCCGCGTCGGTCAGTTCCTGATTGCACGGTTTCTTCTTCGGTTGCAATACAATCACGTCGCTGCGTGCAAATCCTTGAAAACCTGTATCCTGCCACAAGCGACTACCTTCGGGGAAGGTGTACCCTTCTTCGTTGGCTATCGCTTTATCATGCTTTTTGCCCTCATAGGTCGCACTCAGATACTTCACTTTGCCGCGTCGTTCAGCAATCAGATTGTTCTTGACTGCGTGAACTCTCTGTTTGCCGCTGTAGTACTTTTTTCGCCCCTCCTTATCCTGCGGACGATTAATTCTTCGGTCTGTGCCATCGAGAACAAATTCCAGCTGGACACTCGTTCAAAATCGCTTCAAGCTTGCGAGCGTCGCACTCTGGTAACTGTTTCTCATAGCCCAATGCTTGATTCAGCACCCTGCTCAACTTATGTATCCACTCATTCGCCTGTAGGGTACTGTCAACTTAACTGGATTTCGTTCTACTTATTGAGAATGAAGGCAAGTGAGGTCACGAAGAAATCAGTCTTTTAGCCTTTGAAAATTAGCCGATTTCTCAACAAGCAAGCCCTTGGGTGGTTAAGTTGATAATACCTTTTTGCGACACAGCCAACTTGACAATACCAGAATTGTTGAAGATATGTAGAGAGATTCTGCCTAAGTCCCCCTGTAGAGCTATTATATGAACAGCTTCATTCTAGGCGCTTTCACTAACCCACGCTTCACTGGGTTGTAGTGGATGTAGTTGCAGGGGGTGAGTTTCTTATCTTCAACCCAACCTACCGGAGATCCAGCGATCTCACTTTATTCTAACTGCCAAAGCTGATACCGCAGGGACTAAAGTTCATGCAGCAGCAGAGAACAAGTCACAACATTAGACCTCTGGTCAGTTTTCATACCCTTTAATTAAGGTAACAACATGAAAACCTCTAAGCTTCTGTCTACTAGAAGTATCTTCAACTCTTTTGTGCTTACTTTAGGTACAGGCTTAAGTTTGACATGGTTTTTAACACCTCCAACTCAGGCAGCTTATAACTCTGTAGGAGCAGCACAAATTGTCCGCCAAGGATATTGTCAAATCTTAAAGCGTCCTGCCCAAGATGCTGATTTAACTAACTGGGGGAGTCAGCTCAAAGGAAACATGACGGCAAAAGGCTTTGTTTATGCGTTAGTTGATTCTGCTAAATCGCAATGCATCTCTAGAAGATCTTCGAGTGGGCGAACAATACGTTAGACGAGAAGGACCCGGAGTAGTTGTGAATGGAATAATGAACAGTCCTGAGTATATGAGCAAGTGGGGAAGCCATAAGGTTCCTGGCAATGGGCGTACTCAATGTTAAGGTTGCTACTTCGTTAACCGTGAAAAACTGAAGTTCAAGTGAGGTAACTATGGCTACCATAAAAGGTTCACATTCTTTTAGGAAGTTTTTGACTTTAGCTACGGGATTCATTTCAGGGTTGTCTCTATCGAGCAGTTATTTGGCTGCAGCTTCTGAAGTTGCAGTCGCTCAGCAGCTGAGCCCAAACCTATTACGAAATGCTTCATTTGAACAAGGACTACAATACTGGGATGGTCCTGCAAGGGCCACTGGGTTGCACTCGTGCGAGAGTGGTCAAGCTCAAGGGGGCAAGTGCTATGCCTGGTTTGAGGATCCAAGTGGTGAGAGCATCTTCCAAGACATTCAAGGGGATTTTTCGGGCAAGTACAGAGCGTCAGTATTTGTGAAAGGTGGACCGGGCACTTTAGTCGTTTGGCGATGGTGTAGAGGTAGAGATGCGGCTGCCGATCACGTAGATTTTGGAGCTAGCCCAGGTTGGAAGCGAGTAACTGTTGTCACTAATCCCCAGGGGTGTGAAAAGTTGAAATTTGAAGTTTACCTCAAGGGCAGCAGAAATAGCGTTGACAACGCTGGTCTGTATTCAACCTTCTAAGTGAAAAAGCCAAGATTGTGATTGCTTTTGTGTTAGTTAGAAAGGTGAGGTGCGATCACTCTTAAGATTGAGACAAAAATGCGATCGTCAGACAACAAGAGCTAGATGTGCGATCGCTCTAAATATTTGAGGCGAAGGGGCTGTCGACCTTGCACTGAAGGCTAAAAATTTGGCTCCGGTGCAGGGCTTGTGATTTGTTAATTCGGGTTGTTAGTGAAAAATTGCGTGTAGTTCCTGATGTAGATGATCCAATTTTTTTAATCAGGCATAAAGATGGTTTTGTAGAGCAAAAGGCACTTGATTGAAGGGAGGACTCTCCATTATGAGAAAATCTTTTAATTCTGGTTTAATCGGCATTTTAGTAGGAATGAATGCATTAAGTGTTGAAAGCTTAATGCCTCCAGCAGTTCATGCCCAAGGCTGTCATTGGACGGATATCACCTGTAACCCGCACATTAGGAAGCATACAAGAGAAATTGCTGAACAGGCGTGGGGTGAGGCAGGGGCAGCAGCGTATCAGTCAGCTGCTCAATGGATGCGTGCGAATAACGGCAGCAGTCAAGGCTTTGACGAGACTCAGAACCGATACTTGCGACCCCATTTTGGAGATTTACTTGACCGTGTTGCGGTTGTATACAACGCTAACTTGATGGATGAATGGTCAGCGGGTGGCTACAGGATTCGTGTGGGTGGAGTAGAGTCTGCTGCTCAAACCTATTGCGAAAGAATTTACGTTAATGCCCCCTACAAACCCGGTGATTCTAGTCAACTTAAGTTGCTAGCTCATGAGCTTGTACACTCTAAGCAGTGTGAGCAATTAGGTGGTACAGGTAAATTTGGTTTCCATTATTTTAGGGAATACAAGAGAGCTGGACAGAATTACGAAAATAATAAGTTGGAGAGGGAGGCTTACGATTTTGGGAAGCAATTTGCCACTTGGCTTTCTAATCAATTAGCAAGTAATCCAGCTCCCATTATAGATTGGTCATTTGATGCGAGGTTCCGTGCCGTGAATGACTGGGCATCAAAACATAGTTATGTGAGTGCTTTCCCCAACTTTCATCAAGCTAATTCTGGAAGTGGACTGGTTTATGGTGGTGTGTTACTAAATTCTGGCACTGCAGTACTGCGGGATGTTCCGGTGGCGGAATTAGGCAATCCCTCAACTGACGAGGAGCGGTTCCGTGCTGTTAATGACTGGGCAGCGAGAAATGGTTATGTTGCTGGTTTTCCCAACTTCCATCAGGCTGACAACGGACAAGGAGTTGTCTTTGGGGTGGTCCTGTTGAATTCTGGCACCGCAGTAGTACGTGATGTGCCTATGGCTGAACTGGGAAACCCACAAACCAATGAAGATCGCTTTCGGGCTGTGAACGATTGGGCGATAAGACAGGGTTATGCGGCAGCTTTTCCCAATTTTCACCAGGCTGACCATGGACAAGGAGTTGTCTTTGGGGTAGTGCTGCTCAACTCTGGCACTGCAGTATTACGAGAGATTCCAGTATCTCAACTGCGTTAGAAAGCAGAGAACATCTATAGCAGCAATCTACGAAAGGTATTGATAAACAGTACTTAATCTAAGCTAGGATTCAGTTAAATGAAACTCAACTTCAAATGGCTCGGCATCACTACTGCTGCCTTGAGTCTGGTTCAAGCCTCAGCATTAGCAGCCAATCAAGACCAACAGATTCACAATGACTCTGTAAAATCCACTCCTGGCCTGATTGCCCAAGCTCAGTCTAATACCCTGGAATACTGGTTGCGTCCGGGTACGTCATTGTTCGAGTCAAAACGCTATCAAGGAGCACTAGCTGCCTATGACAAAACCTTGAAGTTAAAGTCGAACCCTGCTGATTTAGGAGGTCGTAGTCTTGTCCTTTCACAGCTTCCGGACTTTTCTCGCCCAATAGAGAAGAAGGTTCCTGGTTTCGGTGGCACCATTGTTAGTGGCTTTAGATACAACCCTAATACTAAAGAGATTGGCATCTTACTCAGTGGTGACCACTTGATTAAACCTATTATAGAAAAGCAGGGAGAACAAAGACCAAAAAACACTGATTACAACAGAGTTACTATTAAAGGCTTTCGTTATGTAGGAATAGATGTTGAACGCCGAGAAATCTTAGTAGATGCAAGAATTCGGTATCAGAAGTTAGAGAAAAAACCTTTGGGGGGGCTTTATACTACCTTTGATCAAGCAGCAGATGTCACTCTAGGTGCTAACTTTGAAGTCGAAAACCGCCAATTAAAAACTGGAACGTATATTCGAAGATTCAAGTCTGACTGGGCAAGCGGTCCACTAGGATTTATATATAGCATCTTTGATGCAGCATTCGGTGTCATATTGTGGGTAGCAGAAGGAGAGTTTGTCAAAATCAGTGACTATGGGGGTACTCTTGCTTCTGCCTATGTGAACTTAGCCCAGCCTCAGCGGCTGCTTGTAGACTCACTATTTAGTGAGGTTAATGAATGGAATTCGCAAGGTTTGGTTTATCTAAGTCAGACGGATTACGATCCTGACGGTATTTGGCTTTTGTTTAAGGCTGATCCGAATCAAGCACAGAAACTTTACCAACAGCTAGGAAATTTGGTTAATCATTATTTCCCTGATGTTAGCGTTAATAATCAGTTAAATCTTGTAGCTGCAAACACATCGCCTATTGCCGGCTTGTCATTTGATGCGAGGTTCCGTGCCGTGAATGACTGGGCATCAAAACATAGTTATGTGAGTGCTTTCCCCAACTTTCATCAAGCTAATTCTGGAAGTGGACTGGTTTATGGTGGTGTGTTACTAAATTCTGGCACTGCAGTACTGCGGGATGTTCCGGTGGCGGAATTAGGCAATCCCTCAACTGACGAGGAGCGGTTCCGTGCTGTTAATGACTGGGCAGCGAGAAATGGTTATGTTGCTGGTTTTCCCAACTTCCATCAGGCTGACAACGGACAAGGAGTTGTCTTTGGGGTGGTCCTGTTGAATTCTGGCACCGCAGTAGTACGTGATGTGCCTATGGCTGAACTGGGAAACCCACAAACCAATGAAGATCGCTTTCGGGCTGTGAACGATTGGGCGATAAGACAGGGTTATGCGGCAGCTTTTCCCAATTTTCACCAGGCTGACCATGGACAAGGAGTTGTCTTTGGGGTAGTGCTGCTCAACTCTGGCACTGCAGTATTACGAGAGATTCCAGTATCTCAACTGCGTTAGAAAGCAGAGAACATGAACTGCCACCCAGAATTCGGACAGGGCGCTAAGAGTAGTATCCTTGTTCAATGGAGGACTGTCCCCACGAGATACGCAACCAGTGCGAAGGTAAATGCTAGAAACAGGACACAGAGGGGTCTTGTCAACTTAACGAGAAAACCCCAGAATTAAGTACAATCGTTCCGCTACGATCACGATTTGTCTAATTTACGCGGCAGAGTTTAGGCAAGCAACATCTCGCCAATCATCGAAGCGTTGGCGGAGATGTTCTCGATATCGTTTCGCACTCAGTTCATATTGTTTGGGGTGCAAAGTGTCCTCGAATTGGATCAAATGTAGATAGAAATCGTTGTGCTTGTCCTAGAGATTTGAATCGCCGCATTCGTCGCTCTCGTGTTCGGGTCGGTTGATGCGAGTTTTCAGCTCGATTGTTCACCCCTTTGTGCTGTCGATGTTCCACGTTCTTCATCACGCGCTGTTTGGCGGCTTCGTAACTCTTAAGTTTGTCGGTAACCATCACCCGTGGCACGAAGGTTTGTTTCTTCAGCAGTTTACGAAAAAACCGCTCTGTTGCCTTGGTATCCCGATGCCGTTGTAGCAAGATATCCAAGATATTCCCCTCCGAATCTACTGCTCGCCACAAATAGTATTGCTGCTTTTTGATCGTTACCACTTCATCCAAATGCCATTTGTCCGCGATATACGGGCGTTTGCGCTGAAGCTGATTGGCATATTGCTGTCCGAATTTCTGACACCATTCTCGAATCGTTTCGTAAGTCACTTCGATCCCGCGATACAGCATCATTTTCTCGATATTCCGGTAGCTCAACGGAAAGGTGTAATACAGCCAAACACAATGGCTAATAATTTCGGCAGGAAATCGATGCCGGGAATACATGAGCAGGAAGTTGCGAACAAGGTTGAACCAGTACAATTATTCTACAGTCCAGTTAAGTTGATAATACCGAACTGGGTAAAGAAGTTGCCATTGAAGCCCAGCGTCTGGGGTTAGAAGTCATTGCAGTCGATAGCTATGCGAATGCGCCCGCGATGCAGGTCGCCCACTGATCGCATGTGATCAATATGCTGGATGGAGCACAGGTGCGGCAGATTGTTGAGCAGGAAAAACCGGGGCTGATTGTGCCGGAAGTCGAAGCGATCCTGGCGTGGAAAAAACCAAGTTGTGGTCACAGCTGGAAACGCAGGTGGGGTTTCTCTTTCCTATAACAACGCCACCTTTAAGCCGATGGGGGGTGCAGGAGAAGTCCAAACTGCGACCTTTCCGCCTACGCCTTAGTGCTTGAGTCCGCCGTTGGTCGGTTGAAGAACGGAGTCGCTCGATCTACAAATTTGGGAGGATATTGTCTACCGGATACTGATCAACGTGCTAGAAAATGGCAACCGAAGCGACTGTGCAGCAGGTAAAAACCAGATCGCAGCTTGCCCATCTGGAAATCTAATGATGTACTTCCAGTCCTCAACATCAGCGGCAGTTGAACGCAGCTCTTAAGCATTGCAGAATAGGCGAGTTATCGATGAGAAGGTTACCCAACATCGAGTTTGGATCAAGCGCTGAAGCTTGTGGTATGAACGCCGCAGATTGGAGAAGCGATGCATCAACCAGACACGATTGTGTGTGGTGAAACGGATAACTTGTGTCATCAGATCGTCAAGATAGATCGGTTTCATCAACCAAGCATCAAATTCTCCTATCAGCGTAGAGTTTGAGCCGCTGTCACCGATCCATGCCGTTACAGCAATGACTCGCGTTCGTCGCTGAAAGAGCATGTCATGCGTGCGAATGTGCTGCAAGAGTGTATAGCCATTAATTTCAGGGAGAGCAATGTCACAGATCACAATATCTGGGGAGTGCAGAGCAAATTGTTGGATCGCGTCGGGTCCAGTTGCAGCACACTGCACCCTTGCTCCCTCGCTCTCAAAGAAAGTTTCCAATAGTAGCCGTGTATCTTCGTGAGCATCGACGATTAAGAGACAGCACTTCGATAATCGATTCATAGCTTCCCTGTGGTTGTGAAGGCCCAGAAGTTGTCACCTTGCAAAGGCGCAAGCCAAGCTTTGCGGTGAAAAGTATACCTTTCAGCAGATGAAATTTTACTGACATTATCTAAGAAAGTGCAAGAATTTCTTGAAATTTCATATATAACTTTTCATTGAGTGCTGCGACTGCTCACACTGAGCAAATATTTCTTCATCATCCAAAGCAGCCATCACAATCCCACCCATTACTGAGGCTTTTCCGTAGGGATGCGATCATGAGCTCTATGACTAACCATTCGTAGGATATAGGGCAGCCTTTATAACTGCCTTGGTTTTGGTCTTTCAGTGCTCCTTAAACCACTTTGCTGGCTCGAAAGGAACGCATTATCTGGCTAACGTCAATGCTCAGTCTTAGCTATAATGTGTCCCTATACCTGAATGTGTCTCTATACCTAGCCGCATTCTGGAGATTGAGCAAGGGCGGCTCAACTTTATTGATAAGTCGATTTATTGAAGAAATATTGTCATGAGTAGTTTTCTTAAACCCCAACCACCTATCCAGGATCTCAACATTCCTTTAGAGCGGGATGTATTTCTGCGTACTTTAATTCGAGAGCTAGCGGGTACATTGCAAGATGTGGTGGGTTTAGAGGAAGCCTCAGGATTTATTAGTGTGGTTGGTCAAAATATGGGTCGGCAAATCGACCAGGACTATAAAGCAGCGCTCCAGGTCTCCCATCTTACCCAAGAGCAAGTGGCTGCTGTGTTTGTGGATTTGAAACGACGCATTCAGGGAGACTTTTATATTCTTGAACAAACAAACGAGAAAATTGTGCTCGGGAACCGAGCTTGCCCGTTTGCCGAAAAAGTTCTGGGTCGTCCCGCAATGTGTATGATGACCTCGAATGTCTTTGGGTCCATTGCGGCTGATAACCTCGGGTATGCCAAAGTCGAACTGCAAGAGACGATCGCGCTAGGTGCTCCCGGCTGTCGAGTCGTCGTCTACCTAAAGCCCACACCAGAGGCAGAAGCAAGTCACGGACGAGAATACTTTAAGGGAGAGAACGAGGGGTGACACCCGAACAGTTTCTAGAATTTGCAAGACCGCTACCCGAACCCATGCTCTTGGTGACCGGACAGGGACAGATTCTTGCTGCCAATCCAGCCTTCACCTGCCTGTTTGGGATGTATCAGCAGCCCCTGCAAGCAAAGGCACTCTTTGAGATTGCCACTGACTCTGCTGAGAAGATTAAACAGTATCTACGCGCCTGCTCTGGCAGCCGAGATATAGTACTGGGCTCACTCACCTTCAGGAGCAGGCATGAAGAGCCTTGTGTCTATCGCTGTGAAGGAGCCGTGATTCGACCC
This sequence comes from Leptolyngbya sp. AS-A5, assembly GCF_039962495.1. Taxonomy (NCBI): domain Bacteria; kingdom Bacillati; phylum Cyanobacteriota; class Cyanophyceae; order Leptolyngbyales; family Leptolyngbyaceae; genus Leptolyngbya; species Leptolyngbya sp. AS-A5. The sequence continues at coordinate 21,482 of NZ_JAMPLL010000040.1, forward strand.
TGGTCCCTCGAATCGCCGGCACTCATTTTCTTGCGTTTGAAAACTCAGGAATCCGCCAGTCGCCGCTTCACCCTACTAAACCAGAAGATCGATGAATTGGCAAAAGAAATCCGGCAGCGGAAACGGGCGGAAGAAGAGCGAGCGCAACTTCTGATCCAGGAGCAGCAAGCCCGCGCAGAAGCCGAACGGCTCAGTCGCTTGAAGGATGAATTTCTCTCGACAATTTCCCATGAATTGCGGACTCCGCTCAATGCCATTCTTGGTTGGGCTCAGATCCTGCGGACAAGCAAGGTTGACGAAGTCAGGATGCATCGAGTTCTCGAAACGATCGAGCGGAATGCTCGGTCTCAAGCTCAATTAGTGGAGGACTTGCTCGATATTTCCCGGATTATTGCCGGAAAAATCCGTCTCAATGTGCAAACAATTGTGCCCGTGTCGATGATTGAGGCAGCGATAGAGACGGTACAACCCGCTGCCGATGCCAAGCACATCTGCCTGCAAACGGTGCTCGATCCAGCCGCTGGTCCTGTTTTAGGGGATTCAGAACGGTTACAGCAGATTGTCTGGAACTTACTTAGTAATGCGATTAAGTTCACGCCAAAACAGGGACGAGTGCAGGTTTGCCTGCAACGCATTAACTCTCATATTGAGATTATTGTGTCTGATACCGGTCAAGGCATCAGCCCTGATTTTCTCCCTTATGTCTTTGATCGCTTTCGCCAAGCAGATGGTTCCATTACCCGTTCCTTTGGTGGACTTGGATTGGGCTTAGCGATCGTCCGCCAACTGGTCGAACTGCATGGTGGAACTGTACATGCGGAAAGCCCTGGCGAGGGACAAGGGGCAACGTTTACGGTCAAGCTTCCCGTAATGGCGGTTGGAGCAACCAGCATTGGAAGTGAATCCGAGCGGGTGCATCCAGCAGTGAGCGGTACAGTTGAGTTTGACAGTTCCCCACGGCTCGATGGTTTGCGGCTCCTGATTGTAGATGACGACGCGGATATGCGGGAGTTACTCGCCTACACACTTGAAGCTTGTGGCGCAGAAGTGATTGCGGCAGCGTCAGCCGCCGAAGCAATAGCAATTCTGACTGCATCTGCAGCCTCGCTCCACCTATTAATCAGCGATATCGGAATGCCCGATGAAGACGGATATAGGTTATTGCACCGCATCAGAGCCTTACCAACGGAGCAAGGCGGACGGATTCCTGCGGTTGCCCTGACTGCGTATGCCAGAACTCAAGATCGGACTGCTGCACTGTTAGCTGGCTTTCAGTCTCATCTTGCCAAACCAGTTGAACCGGCTGAATTAGTTGCCGTAGTTGCCAATTTGGCTGGACGAATCGAAGGGGCTTCCCAACCAAGCTGACGCGAAAGCCATTAGCTAGAGTGTTTGAGTGGTTCCGTCCAGGGGGTGACAACGGGGCTACAAAGCAGACTGGATCAAAGGATTTCAGAACATGTTCGTTCAACAACCCAGCCTTAGATCACCAGGATTGCCAAGTTGACTTTAGGCAGAAAAGTAAGCCAGGTTTAGCTCTGTTTCTTGAACGACACTAATGTGTCTCCACGACAAATAAAAAGTCACTGTACAGTTGCGTCGGCTTTGAGCATTTCAATATTGAAGGGAAAATCGGCATGGCCATTGCGGTTCACTCCACGAATCCGCTTTCCTTGTGAACCAGTTCCCGCGCAATTGCACTCCCCGTTCCACCACTGGCTCCAATGACGACATGCAATTCGTTTGATTTCATGAGATCTTCCTCCCACTCGGAAATCAATACCGTACTTTGAATTTAGCTAGCTTCCACGTCTTTCCATCCACCCCACGGTCTCTTCCAGCCCTGGGTCTTCTGCCGGTATAGCGTGATTCTTAAGGGGATTGGCGATCGCGTTTTGGAAAACATGACCGACAATTCCCGCTTGATCATCTCCCACGTCCTATTCGTGTTTTTCTGAGTTTCCTGGTAAGAGCGCCTGCCGTCGAGCAAGAAGAGACGGCTGAGGTATTCCAGTAATGACTCTGCTGTTACAGGCTGACTTCGGAAGCCGATGTAGCCATCTGGACGAATCAGATAGAGTGACGCTCCGCTAGCGCTATACTTCTTGTGCAGCGTGCCTGGCTCATCCTGCAACACCGAACCGTTCCAATCCAGTTTCTGCGGTGTTTTATCAGTACTGACAATGATGTGAGTTTTCACCCTGTTTCCAAGTAACGCTTCTATTTGATGCGCTATTTTCACAAGGTTTGTGCGTTCTGCTTCTGAATAGTTCAGTCCCGCGAACAACAACAGACTGAAGTGCGTCCCGCGAAACTCCTCGAATAGGCTGATTTCCTCATGAGATGCCGCCCGAATACACGTTCCGTTTGGGGCTCGATCGCCTGCTTGAGGTCCCAGTTGCCAAGTGAGCCAATTTCTCGGACTGAACCTCTGACTTCCCCAGTAGGAGCGAGAGAGCGATGATGTGCGGTAATGGATGAAGAGTTGCGATCCCCGTCGAGTTAAATAGCTCTGAACTGAGTCTAAGGTCAGGACACGCTCACGCAAGAATTGCATCATGGGATGATTGGAAACTAGGACTTTCGTGTTCGCGTCCGTCTGAGCAAGTACTCGTTGGGCAATGGGCAAGCGTTCCGCTTGATAGGTATTCAGCAGGTGCTCAGGAGACTGTCCCGTAATCACAAGCGCCAATTTCCAGGCAAGATTGTAGGCATCCTGAATTCCGGTGTTCATTCCCTGCCCGCCAAAGGGACTGTGAATGTGGGCAGCGTCGCCAGCTAGGAATACCCGTCCAATCCGATAGAGATCGACCATGCGGCGGTTGATGGTGAAGTTAGACAGCCAGGTCGGATTGCTGAGGGTTGTCTGGGTGTCGCCAGTACGTTCCCGAAAAAGTTGCTGGAATAACTCCAGCGACAAAGGCGGTACCGTTTCTCCATCCACAACCGCGAAGACACGCCACAGTTGGCTGTTGGGCAAGGGAATGATGCTAAACATGCCCTCTGCCGGGAGCCAGGTATGCGAGCGATCGTGCTCTCGCTGCCAATCCAGTTCTACATCTGCCAGGAGAAACTTTTCCTCATAGGTGCTGCCTTCGAATTTAACCCCCAAGGCTTTCCGCACCTGGCTATGGGCACCATCACAACCAACGAGCCAGAATGTCTGGATTTCCTCGGTTTTGCTTCCATCATCAGGGTGATTGATCGTAACGGCTACTTGGGAGCCAGTATCACGGAAGTCCACTAGCTCACAGGCCCATTCAACCGCACCCCCCAACTGATGCAGTCGCGTGGTGAGCACTCGTTCGACGTTAACCTGCGGTGTAATCCAAATCTGGGGGTAGGGTGTATCTAGCTTCTGCATCCCTGCCGTGCTGAGTGCCAGGAGCAAGCGATCGCCGTCATAGAAGTTGGCATCAAAGACAGGGCCTCCGGTAGATAATACTTGGTTGATGAGGCCCATCGTATCGAACAGTTCCAGGGTGCGGGGCTGGATTCCTAATGCACGGGAGGTTGTTGCAGGTGCCGGAGCTTTATCAATGATGCGACAACTTACCCCACGTCGAAGTAGTTCACAGGCAAGAGTGAGTCCGGTTGGACCAGCACCCACAATTAACACATTCGTTTGGCTTTGCAATGCTGTGTTCATAGTAGCCTCTCAATCTGAAGGTGCTTGAGATTTTGAATTCTCTACCAAACTTCGATCCTGAAAGCCGTAACTGGTTAGTAAAGCCAGCTTTGATACTGGGGATGGGTATGCCTCATATCCTCATACAGCCAAACCATTCGGTCAATAAACCACAACTTACTTAAGTAAACAATGGCACACCCTAGGAGAGCGAAACAGTTATCCAGTGCAAGCAATCCCCAAATCACAAATGCCATACCAACGGTTGAAACCAAATTCAGAACGTTGGGAATCTGCTGATGGTGTGAAGGAACCGGAACCGTATCTCGATTCAACCAGACTCGTTCGCCCAATACCCCTTTAGAGGCCCAATGATTAGTGGATTGAGGTTTCGCAAAGATACGGGGATTGATCCACGTCCAGAGCAGGGCGATCGCGATAGGGGCCAACGACCACCAGCCCAGCCAGGTACGGCTCCAGACTGCCAGAATCAGAATCGGCAGGACAGTGAAGCGAGTCCAAAAACTCCAGGGATTGGCATGACGTGTCCAGGTTTCCTCATCCATGTGAAATGTGTTGGCAATCTTGCGTTCTAAAGTCATTGCTAGTGTCCTCCTCAAAGTCGAAGATTCTCTTCTAACGGTATTGTCAGCTTAACCCGGATGTAGAATAATCGTACTGGTTTAACTGAGTTCGCAACTTCTTGTTCATATATTTCCGTCATCGCTTCCCTAGCGAAATCATCAGTGATTGTGTTTGGCTTTACTACACTTTCCCACTCAGCTAGCGAGACATCGAGAAAATGATGCTGGTCGCCTAGGGCGTGGTGAAGCCACCTCGATGCCGCGTTGGCGTTCGAATCGATTCGAGAATGATGCCAGAAATTCGGACAGCAATTCGCCAATCAACTGCGGCGCAAAAGTTGCTGCGTAGAATTGAGCAGGGCTGAATGTTCAAGGAATAGCATGCTTAATTTTGAACATACACGGTTAACTTGACAATGCCCCCAGATGTTTAGTGAGTCCCAGTTATGAATCAGTCCTACCTGCATGGCAATGCTTTTTGTCTTCGTTTCAGAGGCTTCTAATTTTTGTATCTAGGAACCAGAATTTCGGTTGGATATTTTGCCCCCTTCAACATGAGTTCGGTCACGACTGCATAAGCTTCACTCCATGCCTGCTCAGTGTCAGGTGTCCATGCGCTTCCTAGGCAAGAGGAAAGCGTTTTCAATAATGTACTACCTACCACTGGGTAATGTTCCGGCAACACTCCATACTGAATATGACGAGTTCCTAAACCTTCAAGTGCCTTCGTCAAAGCATCGGGGTTGCGGAGACTGGCTACGACTAAAACAAGCGATTTGAAGAGCTTCTTTGCTTGTTCTTCCATATGAGTGTTTGCAAAAAGTGGCTTGATCTCTGGATAGTCTGTAAATAGATTTGTGTAGAAGTGAGTCGTGAAATCAAGTTCCTGTTCTCTAATCTGTGCAAAGCTGGACTCTAACAATTCAACACTTAAAGACATACAGCATTTCCTGTAGCTAACTGTTCATAGTTTGTCAAACTCAGATGAATTAATCTATGAGGTAGCTCATAGAGACAGTGTAGAAATTTCAGCGGATTGAATTCAAATCTTACAAAGACGCTGCTATGCCCTAGGTCTAGCTAACTCCAGGTTCGCTGCAATATTCCTCCTACTGGCTGCAATCCTTCAACCATCACAGCACACTGCTTGCAGACTCAAAGGGGGCGGGTAAGGAAGGGGTATCAGAAGCAGCGAGGCGACATAGATTGTCGATCGCTCTGCGTTTGTCTCTTGGAGATGAAGCAGACGCATTTCAGAACTGAGGTACCTCATATTGACGATCGCAATCGTTTGTCAAAATTGAAGTAGAAGCGAAGAAGATTGAACTTATGTTGCTCAAAACTCAACCCGTTTCCAAACTCGAAAAGCTTGCCAAACTTTACTTAGAGGGAAAGCCCGCTAAAATTTCCCCAGAAATCCAACAAGAACTATGTGACTGGTTAATGCAGCAGTTTCGTCAAACTCCAGTCAATCCTCAGTTCTCCGATTATCTCCGCTATGAAAACGCAGATGAAGTGTTTGCGGATATTGAACAAGGTCATCTTTGGGTTTCGGCAGAGGAAAGCTATGACGTTTCCATCTATCCGAATCCGTTTTATGGCTTTGCGTTTCTTGTCATGCACGACTACGACCATTACATCACTGGCGGCGATTGGAGCTTAGAAGGAGAAATTAAAGCTTACAAAGCGGCTGCCTCACGCGCGCCCAATTTAGAGATTCAGAAAATTCTCTATTCTCAAATTGTGCTTCGAGCTGCTGCTTATATCTATCTCGGACACGCACCCGAACCAAAAACTGTGTTTCCTTAGTGCCGAGCATTATCTCTCTGCTTGATACTCACAACACCCCAAACCAAAAATCGAGCAAAAGGGAGCGCTAATTCGACGTGAATTTGACAGAAGCTTTCGACCGCTCAAACCGAAGCAGGAAATTTCGTCGAACTTCTAGGAAACAAATTTGTTTCTTTCGCCCTTCCCATAGGCCCGCCTTTGTTGGAGACTCACGTTCATTCGTCTTGTGATCAAATTTAGTCTGAATAGTTTTTAATCAAATAGGCTAGGTTAAAGTTTGCGTCCTTACGAAAGGCAAACATGAAAGCCACGATCGAGCAGCTCACCCGCGTCTCCATATTTGCGAATCTCCTGCCGGAACAGCTTGCTCAACTGCAACCCGATGCAACGATGCAGCAGTATCAAGCGGGCGAAACCATCACGCAGGAAGGTGATTCGCTCCCTGCGGCATTGTATGCCCTCGTTGATGGAAGGCTGCGCGTGGTGAAAACAGCGACAACCGGGAAGGAAACGATTCTTCGCACCTTGAATACAGGAGACATTTTTGCGGCTCCAGCCCTGTTTGGGAATCAGATTGCACCCGCAACAGTCATTGCAGAAGACTCAGTGCAGGTGCTGACCGTCAAGCGAGAGGCGTTACTCAAGGCAATTCAGGCGAATCCAGAAATTGCACTCCAGATGATGGCAGTGTTCAATCAACGACTGCAACAACTGCACGACATCGTCCATGGATTAGTGTCTGAACGGGCAATCGTTCGTCTTGCTCGATTGATTCAGACGACCGCGATCGAGCAGCATATCGATCTCGATCGGCCTGGAGCCGATGTTGAATTACAGTCTCACTATCACATTGCACGGAGAATTGGCATTACCTACGAAGAATGTGTTCGACTGTTCAAACAGCTTCAGGGAGTGGTGTCTTATCGTCGAGGCGGAAAAATCACGGTAATCGACGGAGCAGCTCTCAATCAGATGGCTCATGGTTCCGCTGACTTATAGTTGACAATGCCAGAGGAGCACCAATACCTGCTTGGGGCGTAGCTCTTAGCACTTTTGTCAGTCAACCAGAGTTTAACGCAGTAACTCTAAAACGGCTTGCAACAATGCCTCTGGATCAACAGGTTTAGCAAGATGTTTTTGAAACCCCGCAGCCATTGACTGTTTTTGATTCATCTCCCCAGCGTAGGCTGTTAGGGCAATCGCCGGAATCTGTCCACCTTGTGCAACAGGAAGTTTGCGAATTCGTTGCAGCAATGTGTATCCATCTACCTGCGGCATGGCAATATCCGCAACGATTAAGTGAGGCTTTGATTGTTGCAGCTTTTTTAGTGCCTGCATTGCTGAAGAGACAGCAACGACCGTCGTCCCGACCTGCTCTAGGATGAACTGAACGAGTTCAAGATTATCGGCATCATCATCAACTGCTAGAACAGTTACACCTTGCAGTTGAGGGGAATTAGACATTGTGGTTGGTCTCTGAGGGGTTGAGAGTGCTACTGCCATTAAGGGAAGCATAACGGTAAAGGTTGCCCCTTGTTCCTCTCCTGCACTTGCTGCTTGGATACAGCCACCGTGCAGTTCTACCAGATGACGGGCAATTGCTAATCCTAATCCCAATCCACCAAAGGTGCGGGTTGTGGTGCTATCTGCCTGACGAAAGGTATCAAAAACATAGGGTAAAAACTCCGATCGAATTCCCTTGCCTGTATCTTCAACTTGAATCTGAGCTTGAGTTTTTGTCGTTAGTAACCGAATTCGAATTTGTCCTGCTTCAGGGGTAAATTTCACCGCATTAGACAGCAGATTCCAAACGATTTGCTGTAAGCGAGCAGCATCACCCAAAACAGTGCTGGCATCCGATTCAAACTCAGTTTGGATCTGAATCGCTTTTGCGTCAGCAGCTAAGCGAACGGTTTCGATCGCGCCTACAATGATTGTCTGGAGATCAACCGGAGCAGAATTGAGACTGAGTTTGCCTTGCAAGATGCGAGAAATATCCAGGAGGTCATCAATCAGCTGAATTTGTAAGCCAGCATTCCGCTCAATGGTTTCTAAAGCTGTAATGGCCCGACGCTCATCAAGCTTGCCCTGCTTCAGCAACCGTGACCAACCCAGAATCGGGTTCAAGGGCGTTCGTAATTCATGGGACAGGACCGCTAAGAACTCATCTTTAATTCGATTGGCGGCTTCAGCTTGTTCTCGCGCTTCCCGTTCCTGTGCGAGTAACTGCAACCGCTCTGCTTCGACACGCCTACGATCGCTGATATCATGCATTGTGACAATTGCTAGCACCATATTTCCCTGTTTGTCGTAAACGGGAGTGCCGCTAAAGTTGCCAATCCAATGGGTATTGGTATCCAGTCGATGCACATTAATTTCGTAGTTGCGATAAGTCTCACCTTGTAAGACCCTTGCCAAAGGCCATCTTTCTAGCGAGATAAAGTTACCCTGTAAATCATGTCCTTCAAACGTATCGGGAAACTCGTGCAGATGTCGTCGGACTTGCTCAACGGAGTCATATTCATGCAGAGCTAAAGCGGCTGGATTGAACAACAGCACATTTCCTTGAGCATCACTAACCAAGAGCCCCTCGGTCATACTGTTTACGACGGCTTCAAACTGCCTGAGGCTGGTTTCTAGCTGTTGCAGCAGCTGCTCCCGTTCCATTTCTAACTGCTTGCGATCGGTAATGTCTTCATTCATGCCCACCATGCGCAGCCGGTGGCCTTCAGCGTCGCAATAGACTCTTCCCTTGGCAGCAATCCAGCGCACACTACCATCAGGACGAATAATGCGGAACTCATTATTTAAGTCTGTACGGTTTTCTACCGCATGTAAGACTTCCCGCTCTGCCTGAGCGCAATCATTGGGATGAACGGCTTGCCTCCAATGCTCAAATTGACCTGCAAAACTACCCGGAGGAAACCCATAGAGAGCTTCCTCTTCAGCCGTCCAGAACACTTCATTCGGTATTGTCAACTTAACCGGAGATGTTCAAAATTGAGCACAATTATCCCGCAATCGCTAGGTTCGCTCAATTTACGCAGCAGTTTGCAAGCAAGCGACTTCTCGCCAATCTTGAAATCGTTGGCGCAGTTCTTGGCGATAGCGGGGTGCAGTCAGTTGATGTTGCTTGGGGTGGAAGTGATCTCGAATCGGTCCAAAGGCTGAGAGAAATCGTTGGGCTTGCCTTGGGGATTTGAATCGTCGCATTCGGCGTTCTCGCACTCGTGTCGATTGATGCGAATTCTCCGCTCGGTTGTTTAACCCCTTGTGCTGTCGATGCTCCACACTCGGCATCACCTGCTTCTTTGCCGCTTCGTAACTCTTCAGCTTGTCGGTGACTATCACGCGTGGCACAAACCCTTGTTTCTTCAAAAGCTTACGGAACAATCGCTTCGCTGCCTCTGTGTCTCG
>NZ_JAMPLL010000041.1:0-29141 GCF_039962495.1 Leptolyngbya sp. AS-A5
CACCATTCCCGAATCGATTCGTACGTCACTTCGATCCCTCGGTACAACATCATTTTCTCAATGTCCCGGTAGCTCAAGGGGAAGGTGTAATACAGACAGACACAATAACTAATGATTTCACCGGGAAAACGATGACGGGAGTACATGAGGAAAGTGTGATCTGAGTTAAACCAGTCCGATTATTCTACGTTCCGGTTAATCTGACAATGCCGAACTAAGTGCAAAACGCTACCGAAAACAGCTGCGTCAACGATTTGAAGAGTGGCGAGAAGTTGCTGGGCTGAATTCTGCTGCGTAATCAGAGGGATCAAGACTGCTCAGGAATTATCGTGCCTAATTTTGAATCTGTTCCGTTAAGTTGATAATGCCGAATCGACCCCACCGGAGGACAAAAAAAAACAGGGGATGAGAAAAAACAGGAGTTGCTGCTCATAGGGGTCGCAGCGATCGTAGGGAGTGTGGCAGTTGGGTATCTTCTGGTACTTTGGTTGCGTCCGCGTTGGCTGTTGTTAATTCCTTCTAACTTCAAAACGCCGAAAATTGGACCAACTCCGGAGCTATCGCCGAGTGTGATCCATTTATTCCAGTATCAGCCGAGGGTGCTGGATGCTTGGTTGAGAGATCGAATTGAGGAATCTAGGAAACAGTTCGATGAGCGGGAAACCGTTCAGGAGCGTAAGACTCATCTTTCTTCGATGCCCGTCGCGCTGGATCGCAAACCCAACTAGATCGCAAACCCAAACCAGTAGAACTGACGGCAAAAGATTTACGCGAGATTTGTGCCAAGCAGGAATTTCGGCTGTTGATTGTGGGCGAAGGCGGAGCCGGGAAGATGCATTTGGCGTTTCAGCTTGCAAAATGGGCAATGGCGGAGGAGAAAGAAGCGCGGCTCTGTCAGCATCAGATGTTACCCGTGTTGATTGAGGATGAACTGGAGGAGCGGAAAGAGAATTCGACAAGTACATCCCCGTTATTGAATTCGATTGCTGAGCAACTGAAGAATTTACGGAAGGATGGGAAGCCAGCTCCAGAAGAGTTGCTGAAAAAGCTGTTAGAGAAGCGGCGGGTGCTGGTAATGGTCGATCATTTATCGGAAATGAGTGAGGCGACGCGCAAACTGATTCAATTGCGGGATTCGAGTTTTCCGATCAATGCACTGGTAGTGACTTCTCGGTTAGAAAACATTCTGGCCACAGAGGTAACGCACACGAAGATCAAGCCAATACGGGAATGGCAAGGAGCTTTCCGGCTTTATGGATGCTTATTTGACGGCGAAAGGGAAGCGGAATCTGTTTGAGGATGATCAGTATTTTGAGTATCTGCGGCGGTTGTCGTTGATCGTGACGGATGCACGAGAAATCACATTACTGTTTGCCAAGCTGTATGCAGATTTAATGATTGCGGTTGCAGAGAGGGATCTGAGTGAGGATCTGGCTAAGAATGCGTCAGATTTGATGTTGAGCTATGTGAATGAACTGAACCGCAATGTGCAGGAAGGCAAGCTCGAAGATGCAACAGTGCAGCAAGCTCTGAAGCTGATTGCCTGGGAGTGTGTGCATCCGACGTTTCTGGCTTAAACGTCGGATCGTCAGGCAGTATTGACGCGATTAGCGGGGTTATTGGGCGAAGGAGAAGCGGCAAAGGAGACAGCAAAACAACAGTTGAAGTATCTGGAAGAGCCGCTGTCTCTCATTCGCACGGTGAAACCCGCCAATCAGCCGCTTCGTGTGTCGCTAGATCCTTTGGCGAAATATTTGGCGGGACTGTATTTAGTGGAGCAGTACCGGGATGATGAGGCAGCTTGGCAAAAGTTTTTGGTCGAGGCAGAAGAGAAACCCGGCACGGTAGAAGAAATTCGAGGATTTCTGTTAGCAGTCAGAGAGTGTTGTCTAGTCAAAGCAGCAGAAACAAAAGTTCCCGATTTTGTGGCTGAAAAATTGGCGAAGTTAGCAGGTTTAGACCCGGAAGCACTGGAACAAGAGCGGCTCAATCGCCGGATTCGCTATCTAATTTCTGGTCTTTCTAGTACGAATGCAAACGATCGGGGACATGCGATTGACGAGATCAGCAAAATTGGTTCAGCAGCAAGATCTGCAGCTATACCTATTGCCAAACTGCTTAGAGATGGCGACAATCCTGGGTCAATCTCCCACAGTTCGCGCTGTCTAGCCAAATCTTCAACGGGCTGGACAGTAATGTGGTGGCGAGGAGCCATCACAATATCGCTCAATTCTTCACAGGCGACAACGAGGGGAGAGACGCTCATCATAGGCTTGTCATTACGGTAGGTTTCTCCTGAGTTTATCAATGCCGCCTTTAAAAGGCAAAAAGCGCGATCTCCGGTCGAATTCGAGCGTGCTACCACTTCAGTCCAAAAGTGAGCCTGAAATCGGTCAGCGTGACCGATTGTGAGTCGAAAGAAGAGTGCTGTCTTCAGCTAAGCTTCCCGTTGAATTTAACGATCGCAAAGCAGGATTTATTTCAAAATGCTGTACCTTGAAAATTGGTCTTTTAGGAAAAACTAAATGGATATAACAATGCCTGCTTTTTGTAGCAAATGTGAGAACATCTTTTCTTCAGGAATTAGCGTTAAGGATCCCAGCAGCAATATAACCTTTAAAGGAGCTTTAGCAAACTGCCCGCAATGCGGAGAAATAGGAATCATTCCAGATGGAGCCTACGATTTCATTGAAAATACAATACGCGTTTTGTCTGGACCGGAAGCAACATTAGAGAGTTTGCGAAGATTAAAAGCTATTTTGGACAAGGCTAAGGACGACGATCTTGAGCCTCAACAAGTTGCCGAAATCATTAAGAGAGAAATTCCTGAGCAGTCTCTAATAGCTGATGATTTAGCGAAAGCGAAAAAAGATGATTTTAGATTTAAAGTAATGTTTGTATTAGGTTTATTAGCCATAGTAATACCTGCGGTAATGGGAACGCCTGGTTTTTTGAATGAGTCTGATGCGTTGATAAAAAGGCTTTGCTCCACCAAAGAGGGGATAGTTACTGAAGTTATAAAGATGTGTGAAAACCAAACAAAAGAAACTCAGAAAAAACTATCTAGTAGCGAGAAGAAATCTAAAGGTTTTCAGAAGCAATCTAAAGATTCCCAGAAGAAATCCAAAGGTTTTCAGAAGCAGCCAAAAAACAAAAATTAGTTGAATCAGTCAGACTGACCGATTCAAAACAAAAGCGCGATCGTTAAATTTAGCGATCGCGCTTTTTTCGTGTTACACCCGTTTTTCGCCCAACTCTCGAAACACTCTTCCTGATTGGTTTAGGTTTCTCTTGATTTGCTGTTACAGCGATCAGAATCTGCCCTTCCAAATGCAGCGCATACGCCCGCAACTGTCCTTCCAAGTGCGCGAGCAATCGCATCGATTTTGTAGGTGACTTAAAGCTGTTACAACTTTGCGGTAATTCGAGCCAGGAAATAGGCAGAGCCGCAAATTCGCCATTAATAGAAAGGCACGCGCTATCGCTATTCCAAGCACCGAGATATGCCGCAGACTGCCCGGAAAAGTCGCCGTTGTTGATTGTCACAAACATGATTTACGAAATGTCTTGAGAAGCCTTATCAGGATAGGCTTTGAATCTGTTTTTGATGCCTGTTACAGTGATCGCGAATTTAAATCCCTGAATTTGGGGAATTTAGATTTGCAGGTGATGCCAGCGAGGCATTATCAACTTAACGCAAAGGTAGAATAATCGTACTGATTGCACTCTATTCACGATTCCCGACCCATGTATTCCCGCCATCAATTTCCCGGTGAAATTATCAGCTACTGTGTCTGGCTCTACTACACCTTCCCCTTGAGCTACCGGGACATCGAGAAGATGATGCTGTACCGCGGCATCGCGGTGACGGACGAATCGATTCGGGAATGGTGCCAGAAGTTTGGGCAGCACTCTGCCAACTTTGCCAACAGGGCCGATGCCGCTTGCCAGTAGCATTGCCGCATAAGCTTGCCAGAAGTCGGTATGCAGAACACACATTGTCACAAGGAATGCCATAAAGCTTTAGCTCCGGTTTCTGAACGGTTTCTATTCGGCTAAGGAAAGCCGTTCCAACAATAGTTTGTCAATCAAGTCTTTCGTCGCCTGATTCGACTGCAACTCCGACATCGATAGTTCTGTTTGCCAGTGTAGATTCTGCCGTTTTTGACGGTGTGTATTGACACATAGGCTGAACGAGAAATTATGGCTGCGACACCAGAAAGAACTCAACATCGACTATCATTCTGTCCTTACTTGTTTAGGTCTACCCAGGGATTTTACTCACATCCTAAGTCCCCTTTCAGGAGAGAAACTGGGAGGTTTGCCTGAAGTAGGATAGTTTCTCAGCAGATTGTTCAAAAATTCTCAGGAAGTCATCAGCAAATTCTCAGCATCAAAGTTCAAGCTAGTTTCTAGATTCTCTCAAAGCTTCAAAAGAGATCTCGAACCTGCAATATCTAATATTGCTGCACGGTTACTAGTTCTCCAAGTACATCGTACCGGGTTCAAGCGTCGATCAGTATTTAGAAGCTGGAGTGAATCTCTAACAGTGAGGAATAAGCTCTTGTTAGCATCAACTTTCAATTACCCAATCTGATGAGAAAAACAATGAAACGATTTATTTACGGCGGCTTGTCAACGCTAGTTCTTGCAACCTCAATCCTACCTTCAGTTTTTGCAGCACCAGCACCCCAGTTTCCACCTGTCGCCCTGAATAGCATGGCGTTTAACTTTACTGCTCCTTTCATCAGCAATTCTGGGCTACTAAATGATAGCCATATCATTCAAGTGATGGTAGTCGGGATGTCTGTGGAAGATTTGATGGTTTCGATTCCACCGCAGATGGAGAAGTTTAGTCAGATTCAGGTTACGGACGAAACTGGTAAAGAAGTTGCAGCGAAAATTACGTCCAATAAAGAACAGGTTGCAATCGTATTTGATAAACCCGTTGAGTCCGGGCGACTTCTGCAAATCAATATCATTGGAACGCAGACCGATCTCGAAGAGGGTAGGATCTTGCTCTATCGAGTGACTGCTAAACGAACGGGGCTTCAGGGTGATATTCCAGTAGGTACAGCCCGAATTCAGGTTCCTGGTCGGGGCTAGAATCGGGTCTAACATGTCGTGATTCGGTAGGAGCAATGCACCCACAGCGGCAACTACCGATTTCCTGTATCTAATAACAGTCTCGCCAAAGGCAACAAAATCTGGAGCTACGAAAAGCGATTTAATACAAAACAAGCCTTTCTAAATTTGTTTGAGAATGCGTGTGAAACGATCGCTGCACACGCATAGCTTTAATTTAGTAGTTCAGTCAGGACGTTAGCTCAATATCATCTCGCTTTAGACGAACCTCAACTTCGCGCTCCACATATTCCCACTCTCTACTTGTACGCATCCGCTTTAATAATTCATCAAAAGCCTTGGTATGATGCGGCGCAAATTCAAACCAAGTAAGAAAATCAAATGGTTCCCCAAGATCACGACAGTGAAACAACCGACGCGCAACTTCAGGAAGATACTCTAAACCTACAGCCGTATGATGAGACTCTTCCTCAAAAATTGCGCGCCGTTCATCTTGTGCCATTTCCCACCACTGGACAGATTTTTTAATCGGAATGAGTACCGCAGAAACAGCTTCCGAACGATTTAGCTCCGGTTGAACTGCTTGAAGCGTATTCAATTCATCACGCTTCGCATAGCGAATATTACTGCTAAAACTTTGGAGAATCCACGAACTATCTAACGGCAATTCCAAGACAGCATCATTCACCACATTCACTCTTTCAACCTGCTTTAAACTAGCTCCCAAAATGCCCCGTATGTCTATGACTTGCCATATGCCCTGTTTACCGCCAATAAACGAATATGTGCTGTTCATCCTCGACAACCTAGCTGCTAAAGGTTTTGTTCTGTTTATCATGAAGATTTTTACTGCAAAAGATGGCTGAATCAAGATAGATTCAGCCATCTTAGAATCGCTGCACCTCAGTTTTGAATACGATCGCCTGATCGATTCTAGTTCTAAAGCTCACTCGACTTTTCTCGTCGTGCCATATGGTAATGATCGTTAGCAGCACAAATCCAAGCTCCCACCAGCATAAAAACATTCTTGTCCCAGTTTCCCTGGTTATTTGGCAATAATCCATCGGGTCCAATTAAACCAAATGCCAGAATAAAGCTTAAGAGCATCAGCATCATGATAATTCCTGCCCAGCGCACAAAGCGATTAATGATAAACAAGCTACCTACAATGATTTCGACAAGCGGCAGCAAATAAGCATAAGGGACAGCAAGAATCAGAGGTAAGGGACCAATTCCTTCAAAACCCCAACCCCACAGCTTCAACTTGAGTTGGGTCACTGTCTCAAAGAACCCGCCAGGAGCATGAAAGTAAAGATAGTTCGCAATGCCGGATAGAACAAAGAAAAGTCCTAGAAGCACACGCATTGTCGTAATCGATAGTCTGAAGAGGCTCCGTTCGCTACGCAAGCCAGTTTGAGTGTGAGTGTCTAAAATCATTAAAAGTCTCCAAATTTAAGGGATGCACAAGTTGCATTTACTTGTGTTGAAGTCGATCGAGCAGGGCAGGGAGTTGGGTCGATCGCAATGTTTGCTCAAACTGCAGCGGTTGAGCAACCCGCCACAGCAGAAATCCACTACTGACGACTACGATCGCAGCCGCAATATCACCAACTCGCTGAAGCAGGCGCGGTGGCCTCTGAGGCTTAGTGGCAAACTGACCGTGATGCTGAAACAGTTCATCGGTCAGCCAGCCTACTGTTGCTTTGAAGTTATGGACATACACAGGTAGAAGTTCGAGGTAGGTTCCATGTCGAACCAAATGTCCAGCCCTTCCTGTAATGGGAACTCGATCGAAGAGATTCGCAACGCTCTCGCCCAGTCCCAACTTCATTAACGTGCCTCGCAGTGCGACTGTCGCAGGTTTGGGGGATTGCCCACGCGCGATCGCGTGTAAGTTATGCGCGATCGCGGCACCCTGTTGATAAGCAACTTGAGCCGTTGCCGGTAATGGCTTCTCCAAAACAGCACAATCTCCTCCTACAAAAACTTCAGGAAAGCTGGGAAGTTGAAGGGTTGGGGTCACACAAAGACGACCCGAACGATCGCGCTGCTCAGGCAGGATTGCTAATTGTTGAATCAGCGGATGTAGACCATTTCCCGCTGTCCATATCACAGTAGCAGTGCGAAGAATTTTGATCTCCTGCTCCTGTTCATAGGCTAAAGCATCTGGAGAGACTGATTTTACAGAAACGCCTTGGATGAGTTCGACAGAAACAGCTCTCGTCTGCAGTGCTCTTTGGACGATTTCTCGCAGATGGCCATTGATGTCACCTTTGAGAATTTCGTTACTTCGATTCAGCACCACAATCCGAATTTCCTTTGGGTTACCATGCAATCGGTCGTACCATTGTGGAAGAAGATCGGCTAGGGTTGCTGCCATCTCTAGTCCTGACGGTCCTGCTCCAACAATTGCGATCGTCAAGAGTGCTTGCCGTCGCTCAACATCCGCTTGCGTTGCCCGCTGAAGACAATTCCGTAATTGTCGGCGTAATGCAACTGCATCTTCTCCCGTCCGAAACGAAAAGGTATAGTCCTTAGCACCTTTGATGCCAAAATAGCTCGGAACACTGCCTAGCCCTAACACAAGATTGCTATATCGATAGTAGAGCCCCGACGCGAGTTTAATTTGTCGTTGCTCTAAGTTGATCGAGTAAATATCATCTTGCACAAAAGTAACGCTATCACACTCAAATAGATCGGCATAGCGAGGCTGCACTTGAATATCCATCATCTCACCGCTCAGAAGTTCATACAGCAAGGGTTTAAAGACAAAGCGCTCAGCTCGATCAATGAGTACAATATGTCGTGAATAGCGGCGATTGCAAAGGTGTAAGGTTGCAAATAATCCCGTGAAGCCAGCGCCCAAAATTACGGTTGGTAGAGTTGTTTCACTCATAGCTGTATCCTGCGGCATGTTGAAAAATAAGGCAGTTCTGGTAATAGAAAGCGTTCATCTAACGAATTCTCAAACCGTTCTCAATTTGGGAGACTTTGCAGAATGGAGCGTTCTATAAACCTGCTGAATTACGTCTAATAGCTGATTCATTGTGAAGGGTTTTACGAGCCAAGCAATCTGATTTCGTTCAGCCTGTGAGAAACGATCGCTTTTATCATCTACTGTCATGCCTACCATGGGAAATTGATACCCCATTGCCCTAAGTTGATAGTGCATCTTTGAGCCAGCATCTCCTGGTAAATTCCAACTCAACACGATAATGTCTGGGCACAACACTTGGGCTGCTATCAATCCAGTTTTAGTGTTATGCTCAACACTGACTTGATAGCCTTCAGCACTTAGCTCTAGAGCAATAAACTGAGCTAGGTTAATTTGGTCTTCGACCAGAAGAATGCGCGTTTTCATACACAAGCTAAGAGAAACATTAGAATCCGCTGAAAAGAGTAGAGCATTAGTTGTAGGCTAAGTAATTTTCAGACTCCTCTAAATCCCATCCCAATTTCGATGCTTACTGGCTCCGTATGCGGCAAATTGCGATCGCGAATTGCGCGCCGAGAACGGTGATGAATGCCAGTTTGACTGAAGCATAACCCAATCAAAATGATGCTACCTCCAATGTACTGAGCTTGGGTTGGCGTTTCATTGAGAATCCAGTAGGCAGCGAGAATGCCAACAATCGGCGTCAATGAACTCACGATCGCTGCGGTAGAAACTGTTGATGCTCTCAAGCCTCGAACCCAGAACGCTTGCCCTAGCACTACAATGATTACGCCATACACCAACATCCATTGCCAAAGAAATGGTGAGAAAACACCCCTGAAATGAGAACTGCCATATAGAACTACCGTAGCTAAGAAGAAGACAGCCGTTCCGATCGCAGTCCGAAAGATCCCATAAATGCCTAGAGGAACTTGAGAAAGCTGATTTTTACTAATGATTGTTGAAATCGCTAGCGCGATCGCACCTGTTGCGGCTAATAGTTCACCTCTGCCAATTCCCACCAGACCAAGCTGGGTGATTGACGGCTGCAAGAAAATCGTCAAGAACACCCCAATTAAGGCAACGATCGCGCCGACGATTTCCCATCGATTTGGTCGTTCTTGTAAAAACCAAATCGATAATGCAATGGTTAAGGGTGGCTCTAATCGCCCGACCAAGACCACATTGTTAACCTGCGTTAATGCTAGGGCTTGAAAAATCAATGCGGGCGCAATTGCACCTGACAAGAGCGTCACAAGGGTCAAGCTCACCCAATTTCGTCCTGAGAGCCGATCCAAATTCGCGCGGTTCCACTGCCGCCCGTAAACTGTTACGAGAACTAGCAGTGCACAAAGATTGCCTACAAACAAAACATTACACAAAGAGATTGGATTTTGTCCATTCGTGAAGTGTTGAGCACCAATCTCGGTAAGCTTGCGGGTGACAGCGCTAGAAGCACCGAAGATCAAAACAGCAAGCCAGAGATAAAGCTGCCCTGGGTTTTTTGGGTGCAATCGAGCCTCGTTTCTAAAGTTCGTCACGATCTTATTGCCATAAAGCAGGAGTTTGGTAGTCATTACCCTTCACTAATGAAGTCTTTCCAAATGCTAGAAAAAGCCGAGGCGATTACTTTACTTCACTGGATGCAAACTGGGTGACTCTGCCCGTCTTTATTGCTACGACCACATCATACGTTGCACAATAAGCAACCGTGATGTTGTTCGCTTTGTTGTAGAGATTGACAACCATACCTGCGCCTCCGGGTTGCACCGAGATTGGCTCTAAATCTCCAAAGAAGTAGCGCCGCAGTTCATCGCCGCCACCAAACTGCCCTTTGTGCTGCGTGATCTTGGCAATTTTTTGCTGTGCAGTCAAGCCTGTACTATCTTTCATTTCTTGAGCCAAGGCTTGCATAAGCTGAGGATTGATTGCTTTGAGTGGAGCATCCCACATTGCTGCCATTCCAACTAAAACAGCCGTAGCCACAGTTGTAGCGAATAAAGAAGTAAGTTTCATGAGGTAATGCGTGAATAGCTTTGTTAATTCCAGCATGGAAGCAATCGCTGAGAAGGATCTAAACCGAAACTAAACGTTTTGTGAGTTTGACAGTGTAAAACACTCAGTGCAAACTCAGGATTTTCTCAGAAAACTGTGCTGTTATTTTTTAAATCGATTTCCCAGCCAATTCTCATGGATCAATCAGAACGCATTCAGCCTTGTTTGCCATTTTTATTGTTATCAACCACTCATTCAACTTATGGAGATCGATGATGAACCGCTTTCTATTAGTAGCATTCTCGTTAATGGTATTGTCTGCGATCTCAACCATTTCAGCGATCGCCCAAACTCGTGAACGAGAAAATGTGAGCTACAATCCAGTAATCACTCAAGCGACCTCTCAGCTAACTCCGGCCGATCTTGCAAGTTTTGCTTATCGGAGCTATTTCAAATCTCAAGGGATCAGCGGCTATGGAGTTCTGATTCAAGAGCACAGTTTTGGTAAAGTAACCGCTAAGGACATTGTGCAAGCCACAGTCAACACCTACCAACTGCCAGCTTCTACCCTCAACGATCGTGCCTATCTCAATACACTAGATAGCCAACTGCGAGAACTCAATCTACATTAAGCGCCTCTGAGGAAGTCAGTCTCAGCTTTCTCAGTTAGTTTCAACTAGTCTAAAATGAATGCATAATTCTAGACTGGGTTGGAACGCAATCTGCGTCAAAGTAGGTGATCTCCATGCGTCGCTTGAGTAGAGCTTCAAGAACAAGATTCAGACAGAGATGGAATCGCCTCGATGCCAACTCACTGCATTTTCGGCTGATCCTCAGCGTGATTATACTTTTTGCGATCGCTGCTGTAAGTTTTGTTCTTCTCAGTCATCGAGACGTGCAGACATTGCTTTCAATGAGTTCATTTGATGCAGCAACAACGACAAAGTTTCTTACAGTCACTGCTCGATTAACAATACTTGGCTTAGTTTTTATTGGAGTGCTGATGTTGGTCATGATCAGCCTCATTTGGCGATCGCTCTCAGCCCTACGACGGCTAAGCCAATGGGCGGCTTCCTCGACGAATCGATTGAATCCCTACCGGCTCGATCTATACCCTGCACCGACCGAAATTGAAAGATTAGCGCAGCACTGGAATGAGGTCTTAGCCCAACTCGCAACCGTTAAAGATCAGCAGCGACAGTTTACGAATGCGGTAGCGCATGAACTACGATCGCCCTTGAGTCTGATCTACGGTTATCTTCAACGGAGTCAACAACAAAATCAAGCACTGACAGAAGTACAGAAAGAAACGCTGGCGATGGCGATCGCCGAAGCAGAACGCATGACGCTAATCCTACAGGATTTGATTGATCTAGCTCGCGTAGAAAGTATTGATACGTTAATTGCTGATGAAGTTGTTATTCTAAATGATTTTGTTCGCGATATTGTTAATATGACCGAGAAGTTTGAGTCTCGTAAAATTGAAACTGAGTTATCAACAATACGAATACGAGTGCAAACAAATCGAGATTATTTAATGCAAGTTTTAGATCATCTGATTAGCAATGCAGTGAAACATTCTGATTCAAGTATCCCGGTGATTATTACACTCAATCAAGAGGGCAACGCAGCGATTATACAGGTACGCGATCGCGGAAGTGGAATTCCCCCCTCACAACAGGCATTAGTGTTTGAACCATTTTACCGAACTGATCCTTCACGGGCGCGAGCAACTGGCGGAACTGGTTTAGGATTGACGATCGCAAAAACATTAGCCGAGCGGATGGGCGGCAACATTACGGTCGAATCTCATCCGGGTGAAGGTAGTACGTTTACATTAACACTTCCAGCCATAGGAACTCGATTATGAGCGCTCATATTCTGTTAGTTGAGGATGAAGCAAAACTTGCCCGCTTTATCGAACTAGAGCTAGCCAGTGAAGGTTATGCGGTGAGTGTCGCGCACGATGGAATGTCCGGTTTAATGCTTGCTCGTGAAGCTACGCTCGATCTTGCCATTCTAGACTGGATGCTGCCAGGGCTATCTGGGTTGGAACTGTGTCGGCGATTGCGCTCAACCGGAAGCAAAGTTCCGGTAATTTTACTGACTGCACGAGATGAAGTAAGCGATCGGGTTGCAGGATTGGATGCCGGAGCCGATGACTATATGGTCAAACCCTTTAGCATCGAGGAGCTGTTGGCAAGAGTCCGCGCTCATTTACGGCGAGTGCAAGATGGGGATGAAGAAGTTTTACAGTTCAACACCTTACGGCTGAATCGAAAAACTCGCGAGGTGTATCGCGGCACTCGACAAATTACCCTTACCGCTAAGGAATTTGACTTGTTAGAGTATCTTTTGCAACATCCGCGCCAAGTGTTTAGTCGGGATCAGATTCTGGAGAACGTTTGGGGATATAACTTTATGGGTGATTCTAATATTATCGAAGTCTACATCCGCTATCTACGATTAAAGCTAGAAGAAAATCAAGAACCTCGACTATTGCACACGGTTCGTGGAGTCGGCTACACGCTACGGGATTGATCCTCGTCAAAGCGGAAATTGCACCTGCACGATCGTTCCTTCGTGATCGGATGAGGTAATGCTGAAGCTTCCACGATGTGCTTCAACAATGCGTTTGACGATCGCTAACCCTAATCCGGTTCCCTCAGCTTTTGTGGAGTAAAACGGCTCCGTCAATCTTGGCAAAACCTCATGCGCGATTGGTACACCCCCGTTTTGAATCGAAATATCAAGCTGATCTAACCTTAAAGTGACTGTCCATCGAATCGTCGCATCGGGATCAACCGCTTCACAGGCATTGCGAATCAGATTAATAAAGACCTGTTTTAGCTTGTCGGCGTCCCCTAGAATGCAGATTGGCGAACTCCAAGGCACAAATACGATCAAGCGTTCTTGTGCTTCGGGCATTGATCGCAGCAAAATGAGTAGCTCTTGAATAAAAGCATTGATTTCAATTTCAGCAAGCTGCAAAACTTGAGGCTTGGAATACAATAAAATTTCATCTAGTAAATTTGCTAATCGTTCTGCTTCGCTGGTTGCTAATGACAGTCGTGCCTGAGCCGATCCTGGCAAATCCAGCTTCGCAAAGTGGTTTAATCCAAGTTGCACCGTCGTGAGTGGATTGCGAATTTCATGCACAATCATGGCGGCAAACTCTCCGATCGCTGCCAGTCGTTCCTGCTCGATTAATTTTGCTTGTGCCGCACGGAGTTCGAGCGTACGTTTTACCACTTCTGCTTCGAGGAGTTCATTGAACTGTTGCTGCTGTTGATAGAGACGGTAGTTATCGATCGCCGTTGCTGCTCGTTCAGCAAATAGTTCAACCGAGGCGAACATGTCTTGAGTGTAGTGGCGCAGCTGCCGACTAAACGAACAAATCGTCCCCACGATCTCACCCGGAGCCGTCCGAAGCGGTACGCCGAGATAGCAGGAGTAGCCTTCTAGGAGCACTTCACATCCAGCATTTTCAGCAAAAAAAGGTTGTCCACTTTGAATAACTCTTTCTGCAAGCTTTCCATGCAGCGCAAACTCAGCTTCGGTTTTCATTTCTAGATTACTTGCGATCACTTGTGCAGTTGCACCTTCATAAAGAGTTACGATCGTCCAGTCAGAATTCAATAACTGGTTTACTCCACAAGTAATTTCATGCAAGTAGCGGCTCAGATCATGAGCGCGATAACTTAACGTTGCCAAAGAATCCAGGATGCTTTGCTTTTGATCAGGTTGGGGTGTACTCTGCCTGTTGATCATGCCGCTCTCCCTAGTTAGGAAATAATTCTTTCGATCAGCTGATTCACTGAGAATAGGCTGTAATTCCCCGACTGTCTTTGATTCAAATCAAGTTTATTGCATTCTTTAGATTATTTTAACTTGCCTGAAATCTATTGAAGCATTGTAATGCGACGTTTATCTCTGAGAATTACGCCTTCTGTTTCCAATTGGGTTAGGGTACGCGATAACACTTCAGGGCTGATCCCTAAATCAAAGGCAATGCTTTTCAAGGGTTGCTCTAGGCACACAGAATTTTGATTGGTTGGTATCACAAAGCGTAAATAATGTAGGACACGTTCTCGTGCTGAGCGAATCCCGCGCACCTCTAGCATGGTTTTCGTGAGGTGCAGTCGGTAGGCGAGTTGTGCCATAAAAGCGGTTGCAAGATCCGAATCCTGCTGCAAGGCGGTGAGAAATGCTTGTTTCGGAAACACTAGAACCTGAGTGGGTTCTTCAACGATCGCACTACAAGCATAAGCATCAATAAAAAGCACCAGTTCCGCACATAATTCTCCTGGGTTCACTTGGTAATGGTTTACGATTTGTCCATTTTCGGTATAGTGTAGTAATCGAATTCGCCCAAATTGAATGGCATAGACTGCTTCAGCAGGCTCACCTTTGTGGAAGAGGGGTTGTCCAATTGTTAGGGTTTGCTGAGTTACGACGGTCTGTAAGGCGGCGGGCAGTTGGTCAAAATCTGAGAAGTTCATAGCTTTAGCGGAGATGACGATCGCTATCTTCGTGATGTCCAGTTTAAGGCTATTGGTATCAGAAGGTAACGTATTGATTGCGCTTCGTCTAGTATCCATCATCTACTTTAACGATTGCTGAGAGAGGTTAGTATGGAAGCTGAGAAAAGCTAAATTTCTCCTCATTCTTGAGTTGAGCCGATGCTAGATTCAGGCAGTACAGCACAATTCTCTTCATTTCAGCAAAGCTGAATCTCGTTTTCAGTTCTTCTAAAGCTTCATATCGTGTCATTCGATAAAGAGGAGGTTTGAAAAGTAAGCAGCGACGAAGCGAAGCCTTTTCAAACCTCCTCTATTTTTCCACAATTCGCATCAGATGCCCGTCTGGATCGCGCACTAAAAAATCTTTGCGAAACCCCAACTGATGATCTGGCATTAAAATCACACCTGATGAGACGAGACGGTATCTACTTGATCGCAATCGTTGTGCCACTGCATCAGCATCTTTGACAACCAGTGTTGTTTGCCATCCCACCAAATCATTCGCACGAGCGTCAGCAGGCAGGGATCGCCCATCTGATGGCGTTAGATAGTCTAAAAACTCGATCCCAGGTCCAGCAGGTGCTCGCAGTCCAGTGATCTGAAGGCGTGCTCCAAAAACATTATTGAGATGTTCCTGTTCCGTACCGTAGTTTTCGCTTGCTCCAGCAACGCTCAATCCCATCCCGATAAAAACTGAGGCTAGCTTGAGTGTTAGAGACTGCGATCGCCGTATGGTCAATTCCCAAAAACAATTGGCGGTTGGACTGCTGCCATCGGGGATCGCCTTTGCCGGGAGGGTAGTCAATAATCTCTAGATTGTGTCCATCCGGATCACGAAAATAAAACGCCTCAATGCCTGCTGCGGCTGGAATATAGTTCGGCAGTCGCTGGGGCGCAGTTGAAACATGTTGAATGCCATGTTGCCGCAAATGTTGATAAGCTCGATCCATATCGCTAACTACGATTGCAATATGTTGAAACCAGCTATCGTTGCTGCGCGAATCGTCTGGAATGGGTCTGCCTTCTGGCGTGAGATAATCTATGAGTTCAATCACCTCACTGCCCAACTGCAACTGCACCACTCGCATTCGTACGCCAAACACGCCTTGCAGGTGCTCGTATTCGCTGCCCCACACCTCAACATCCGAAATTTTGCGAAAGGGGAGAGTTTTGGTATAAAACTCAAGCATCTGCTCCATATCGGATACCGTTATTCCCACGCTTGCCACGGCTTGAACCTGTACCGTTGCAGCTTGAGCCAGAGTAATCGATGCGGATGGGGGAGCTTGACGTTGCTTAACTTGAGGGGTAGCGCGGCTGTTGGAAGTAAGGGCGATCGCCATAGCCACACCGAGGGACAGAAGGGCTCGTTTGAGTGTTATCACGTTCTTGAACAGGCAAAATTGTCTGGACATGTCTCTAGCAGAACTCTCGCTGCTCGCTGTCTGAGCGACCGCGCTTCATGAATGGTTCACCCTTTTGATAAGCAATTTCAAGAGCGAACCGTTGACTACATTGAAAGTTGTTCGAAAGTTGTTCTCTAATCAGAGCTTCTCTAGAGCCGATTACTATGCCGATAACTATTCCCATTTCGATAGCCGTACACCGCTTTTAGAGATTCCCCTAGCGACCACAGCCCTCCTCCCAAAATCAAGATATCTTTCAACAGAAACTGTCCGGGAATGGGAGATAACGCCGGAAATCCGATGGCGGGTTCCCAGCCAGGAGTCGAAAGGATAAAGCTCAATGTCAGTAGAGAAGTGATGACCGCCATCGCACTTCCGATCGCACACGCGATCGCTGACCAAGGGCGCACTGCGATTAAGATGGCGGTTATGAGTTCAATCACACCGATCACATTTGACGTTCCTTGAACTCCAAACACACTTAGCATCCAACTCATAAATGGGCTGTGGGCAACCAATGGCTCGATCGCTTTAGCTTCAAAGGGAAGGAATTTCAGCAGTCCAATCCACAGAAAGATGAGAACCAGTCCGTAGCGAATGATCAATAATCCTGCAATTTCCAAGTTCCGACCCAATGCAATTCGGTTTTGTGGTGTCGTTGCCATCAATCTTTTCCTCTTAATAAATCTTGTCCATTGATTGTGGTATCTCTATTTCATTCGATCCTTTAGGTGCTTGCTGACTCGCAGCGCATTAGCAATAATGGTTAACGTTGGATTCACGCCAGAATTGGACGGAAAAAAACTACCATCCACGACATAGAGATTATTCACATCGTGGGTGCGACAGTTGAGATCTAGCACTGAGGTTGTTGGATCTTCGCCAAAGCGACAGGTGCCACACTGATGCCCTACAGCTTGTAAGGAAATGCTGTTGCGAGGATAAATGCCCATCGGGATGATGTAAGGCTGCATCGAATGATCGATCGCCTCCAATACCTTGATCCAGCGTTGAACGAGACGATCATGGGGTTTTGTATTGTTCGGCTTGTACTCCAAACACACCTTATCGCCCCTTGATCGCACCCGATTCTCTGGATGAGGTAAATCCTCGGATTGTAGCCACCAACCTGTGGAATGACTGGCAATTTGATCGCGTCCAAAACCTGGAACTAGCTTGACGAGCGGTGATAACAGTGGGGGAGTTTCAGCCGGAATCATGTCTCCCAAAACATTACCTGTGTTTTGGATTTGTCCCATTGGATAGGGAAACCCTTCCTCACCCCAGTAGAAATCGTTGATGGCGATCGTCTTTTGATAAACGGATGGATTTGGCTTGGAGCTGATTGCCAGGATTGCTGTTGCCAAATGCTTCATGAAGTTGCGCCCGACCTGATCGGAACGATTTGCTAAGCCCTTGGGATGCTGATCATTAGCAGAGCGTAAGAGCAAGAGTGCAGAGTTAATCGCGCCACAAGCAACCACCACAATGTCGCTTACGAAAAGATGAGATCGCCCGTCAATTTCCGCTTCCACCCCAGTAACTTCCCGTCCCGATAGGCTAGTGTGCAAGCGTGTAACCTTGGCTTTCGTCGCTAATGTGACGTTCGCGTGTTGTTGAGCTGGACGCACCGCATTTACATCCGCATCGGCTTTAGCATAAACGAGGCAAGGAAAGCCATCACAGGTATTACAGCGAATGCAAGGACTGAAATCTGGATCTGCTTCATCCAGCTTAATGCCTAACGGTAGATGAAATGGCTGAAATCCTTGATGCTGCAATCCATTGCAAATATCCTGCATACGAGGCTCATGACTCACAGGAGCATGGGGATAGCCCTGACTCATGGGTGGTTCGATTGGGTCTTCACCCTGCAATCCATGTACGTTGTATAGGTTTTCCGCTTCCGTGTAGTATGGTTCGAAATCCTGATATTTGAGAGACCAGGCGGGGGATAATCCCTCGTGATGAGTGACTGCGTCAAAATCCTGCTCCCGCATTCGTAGAAGTGCCGCACCGTAAACTTTGGTGTTGCCACCGACCCAATATCCTGTCCCCGGACGAAAGGGCTTACCCTCGATGTTGTACCACATCTCATCAGTGTGATAGCGTTCCTTCTGGTAGACCTCTTTGGCATTCCAATTCGCTTTTTCACGGGGTAAAAAACTGCCGCGCTCTAAAATGAGGATTTTCTTACCTGTTGAGGCGAGCTGATAGGCTAGCGTGCCTCCACCTGCCCCTGTACCAATGATGATGACATCGTAGTGAGTGTTAGTTGTCATGGAAAAAGACCTTAGACAGTTAGGAATTAAAAGTTAAGAGTCGAGATGATAGAGTGTGCAAATTCTGCAATTGTGCATTTTTAGTGGTTAATTTCCGAAACACGATGCGAAGCAGTTCCCCCTTAGGAGTAATCGCTCAAATCAAGCTCACGATTCTGTTTATAATTGCAGTGAAAGATACAGCGTTTGCGATTATCGTGGTGAAGTTTGGCGCAGTTGACAGCTCGTTGGCCAAATAAAAACTGATACAATTCCGCGGCTGAAAACATCCCAATCAAAGGAGCGATTACATACAGCGGAAATGCCGTCCAATTTTGAGCAGGAAAAGCGGAGGCAAAACTTCGGGCAGGATTCATGCCAAACCCAGAAAGCGGTGCTTCTAGAAAGACATAAAGCATCACTAAACATCCAGCAAATACTCCGGTGAAACGACTGAATTTGTTGTTGCTGGTGAGCAGAACCATTGTCATCATGATGAAGGCAATAACTAGTTCGCCCAATAAAGCAGCTATCCAACCCAGTGTTCCTGGCACAGTGACGATGTAGTTAACAGGTGGTTGAGTGAATGCATTTTGCAACAGCAGTATGACAAAATAAACGCTTGCCACCCCTCCTAAACATTGAAACAGAATGTAGAACAAGGCATCTTGATACTTTACTTTCCCTAAGCGGTAAAACGTTAGGGTTACTGCCGGATTGATGTGTGCGCCAGACTGCTTGCCCCAAGGAGAATAGATCAGGGAGATCGCCGTTGATCCCATCGCAACTCCAATCAAAAGTCGGCGTAGATCTTCATTAGCAATCGCTTGATGAACGGGCGAGTTGGGATATTCAAACAAGACGGTAAACACCCCCGCAGAGACCATGAAAAGCCCCAGCAGTGCCGCTTCCATCAGGTACTCTGGCAAATGCTGTTTAAGCATTTCCATCTTGACCTCCCTGTGCCCAATGTTTGACATTCTGGAGAATCATGGCGACTAGTCCAGTCCATCCGGTTTGATGGCTGGCTCCCAAACCCAGGCCGTTATCGCCGTGGAAGTATTCGTGAAATAGAATGTAGTTGCGCCAGTGGGGATCAGATTGGAACGTTTCTAATCCACCGTATACCGGACGACGGCCTTGACGATCTTGCTGAAAGATCGCCACTAAGCGGTGGGATAGGGCGATTGCCACTTCTTGTAGCGTCATTTGGTGCCCGGAACCTGTTGGACATTCCACCGTAAACTCGTCACCAAAGTATTGATGAAACTGCCAAAGAGCTTCAACGATCAGGTAATTCACCGGAAACCAGACCGGTCCACGCCAGTTAGAGTTGCCGCCAAATAAGCCTGTGGTCGATTCAGCCGGTTCATAGTGAACGTGGTAATTTTCTCCACCAGGGCAGTGCAAAATGTAAGGATGCTCTTGATGGTATTTAGAGAGCGCACGGATGCCGTGAGGACTAAAGAACTCATTTTCATCCAGCATACGCTGCAAGATGCGCCGCAATTTCGCTCCGTCAACGATCGCTAATAACCGTCTGGCTCCCATACCAGGAGTTTCCATACAGGCAACATTGTTTTTCAGTTCTGGGCGATTGTGGATAAACCACTGCATCCGCTTCTTGAAGCCTGGGAATTGTTCTAGCGTTTCCAATTCCAAAACTGTGACGGCAAACAGGGGGATCAACCCGACCATCGATCGCACCTTTAGTGGCAATTGATGACCATCTGGCATTCGCAACGCATCGTAGTAGAACCCGTCTTCGTCATCCCACAAGGAAATCTCCCTATCGCCAATGCCATCAATCGCATCAGCTATGTAGAGAAAATGCTCAAAAAACTTGCTGGCAATATCTTCGTAAGAGTTATCCTCCTTTGCCAGCTCCAGCGCGATCGCCAGCATGTTTAGACAATACATGCCCATCCAGCTTGTGCCGTCTGCCTGATGCAGATAGCCCCCAGTCGGGAGTTCCTTACTGCGATCAAACACTCCAATGTTATCCAGCCCCAAAAAGCCACCCTGAAAGACATTTCTGCCCTCCATGTCTTTGCGATTGACCCACCAGGTAAAGTTGAGCAGCAGCTTGTGAAACACTCGCTGGAGAAACTGACGATCGCTGCGTCCGTAAAACGTTTGCTCAATCTGGTATACCCGCAACGCTGCCCATGCTTGCACGGGTGGGTTCACGTCACCAAATGCCCATTCATAGGCAGGCAATTGGCCATTGGGCTGCATGTACCATTCACGGGTAAGGCGATCGAGCTGCAGTTTGGCAAATTCTGGGTCAATCACGACCAGCGGGATTAAGTGAAACGCCAGATCCCAGGCAGCAAACCAGGGATATTCCCACTTGTCCGGCATTGAAAGGATGTCTTCGCTATACAAATTTATCCACTCGCGGTTGCGTCCTGCCTTCCGTTCGGGTGGCGGCGGTGGCTGCCGGGGATCGCCATTCAACCATTCCTGCACGACGTAGTGGTAGTACTGCTTGCTCCATAACAACCCCGCAAAGGACTGTCGCTGAATATTGCGTTCGTCTTCTGACATGGGGAAGGGACAAATTTGCTGATAAAACTCGTCTGCCTCCTGCTTGCGTATGTGGAAGCGGCGATCGAATTCTAAGCCAAACGGTTGAGCAACAGTCGGGATATCGCTTAACCGCAGGTGAATCGTTTTTGTTTCTCCTGGTGCAATTGATAGTCGATAGTGAGCCGCAAATTTTGTGCCAACGTGATCGGGATTTACGGCATCTGCCTGTCCCTGCACGACATAATCATTGATGCCATCCTTCACGTAAAGCAATTCGTTATTGATGCCAAATAGCCGCTTGTAGTTCGTTTCATTGTTGGTAAAGAGAGGCTCTGAACCATCTTCACAGTACAACCAACGAGTTCCCAAAGTTGGATGAGCCGCTTCAATGACACTGAAAGTTGTGTCATCAACAACTTTGATAAACGGTTGTTCAATGTCAGAATTCCAATTCCACGTGTTGCGAAACCAGAGGGTTGGCAGTAAGTGAAGTGTATGGGCGTCTGGTCCTCGATTGGCAACTGTCACCTGAATTAGAATGTCTTCTGGTGATGCTTTGGCATATTCTACAAAGACATCAAAGTAGCGATTTTCAGCAAAGATTCTGGTATCGAGTAGCTCAAATTCTGGTTCAGACTTGCTTCTCCGGCGATTCTCTTCAACTAATTGCGTATAAGGAAAAGCTTGCTGAGGATATTTGTACAAGCATTTCATGTAGGAATGGGTGGGAGTACTGTCAAGGTAAAAGTAATACTCTTTGACATCCTCGCCGTGATTGCCTTCCGTTCCGGTCAAACCAAACAAGCGCTCTTTCAGAATGGGATCATTGCCATTCCAAAGCGCGATCGCAAAACACAACCGCTGACGGCTATCTGAGATCCCGGCAATGCCATCTTCGCCCCAACGGTAGACGCGCGATCTAGCTTGGTCATGTGAAAAATAATCCCAAGCAGACCCATAGGGGCTGTAATCTTCCCGTACCGTCCCCCACTGCCGATCGCTTAGGTAAGGTCCCCAGCGTTTCCAATAAGCAGTGCGTTCCCGGTCTTGCTGCAATCGAAGTTCTTCTGGAGTCATAATCACTATTGCTCCTGATAGTTCCAGAGCAAACCGCCATCAACAAATAAGGTTGTACCCGTCACATAATCTGACTCAGCAGATGCTAAAAACGTCACGATCGACGCGACATCTTCTGGTTTTCCTAATCGTCCTAAAGGAATGTTTTTCAGCAGTGCGCCCAGTTTTTCTGGATCGTTCAATAGCTTGGTGTTGATAGGTGTTTCGATCGCGCCTGGAGCCACATTATTAATCATGATCCCGAATGGAGCCAGCTCAACAGAGAGATTGCGAGCCAGCATTTTTAATCCCCCTTTACTAGCGCAGTAAGCTGCAAAGTGAGGAAAAGGTAATTCTTCGTGAACCGAACTAATGTTGATCACTTTACCAGGTTGCTTAGTTTCCAATAGATGTTTGACAAAGGCTTGGGTAGTAAAGAATACGCCTTTTAGGTTCACGTTCATCACAGCATCGTAATCGGCTTCAGTTACCGCCCAAAAATCAGCGCTGTTCTCAATTCCGGCATTGTTGACCAAAACATCTAGCTTGCCAAAGTGAGCCACGCTGTCTGTAACCATGCGTTGCACATCAGCAATCATGCCTATATCGGCTTGAATTGTAAAACCATCAACCATGTGGCACTGACCACCCGCCGCTTTCACTTTCGATAGGGTTTCCTCCGCTCCTTCGGGATGAGAACGATAGTTAATGACAATATTTGCTCCTGCCTGAGCCAGACGAATGGCAATCGCTTGTCCAATTCCTTGGCTACTACCCGTAACCAGTACAACTTTTCCTTCCAATTTCATACTTGCTCCAATGATGGTGTTGATTTAGTCAGAGCGAACTAATGGTTGAAAGTGTCTGGAAAAACGTTCTAACTTGCTCTCAAGCTCTTTCAAAAGCTTTGTGATCAATTGCAAGAATACTCAAATCTTTGATTTCACGTTCTGAATCCTAAGCATGAATTAAAGACCTGCACATGGAAAATTAGAGCATTCAATTCTGATGCAAACGTTCTGTTGAACCTCTATGGCGTACTCTTTGGCTTCCAAACTGAGATAACGGTATCACGCTCAAATCTAATTCACATTAGAATCGATTGAGAAAATCCTGAGAAATCAACAAACCTTGAAGGAATAGTTATCTAGATCAGTACCAGCTCATCGATCTAACTCTTATTTAAGCGGTAATCGCTATGTTAATCAAGGTAAAACATCTGCAGGAATGGGTTACCGCCATTCTGCACGGAGATGCAGATATGTTTCATCGAACCCTCCATCACAGTCCATCGAATGGTTTCTCCTGCTTCAACCGCTTCACACGCATTGCGAATTAGGTTGATAAATACCTGTTTCAGCTTGTCTGAATCGCCCAAAATTAGAGTTAGTGAACATGAAGCATAATATTCGAGCAAACGTTGCTGTGCTTCAGGCATTAATCACAGCGGAATTAATAACTCTCGAATGAATGCATCGACATTGATTTCAGCAAGCCGCAAAATTTGAAGTTTTGAATAAGACAAAATCTCCTGCAAGAGACTGGCTAATCGTTCAGCTTCATTGATCGCTAAAGAGAGCCGAGCTTGAGCAGATTCGGGTAGACCAAGATCAGTAGTTTAACCCCATTTGACCAGTGGTCAGGGGATTACGGATCTCGTGGACAATCCATTGCCGCAAATTCTCCAATAGCAGCCAGCCGCTCGTGCTCAATCTTGTGCGGATGCCGCCTTCAGAATGTGTCCTAACAGCTGAGACTTACCTGAGTGAATTTCCAGATCGAGATACTTGATAACTTCTCAGAAAACACTCAGTCTCTTCTCATCTAAATTATGAAAGCCCATGACAACATTAAATAATCTGTCACGAATGCCTAGAATGCCGTCAATAGTAAAAATTCTTTTGAGTTATCAGAAAGACTATGTCTATTGATACAGGGTTAAATTGATGACTACTCTACATCCTCACCATCCCATTTCAGGGTCTTGCCACCCTATTGATGTGGGGGGAGTGGTGTTAGCGATCGCTGTTGCAAAACATTAATTTGAATTAGAAACCTATGGAAACAGCAGATGTGATTGTGATTGGCAGTGGTCAGGGTGGAATTCCCTTAGCAGCTGACTTTGCCAAAGAAGGACGCAAGGTTGTGTTATTTGAGCGAGATGCCTTGGGTGGAAGCTGCGTTAACTATGGTTGCACTCCCTCTAAGGCATTTCTAGCGGCTGCTCATGCCGCAGGTCGAGCCCGTCAAGCCGCAAAGCTCGGTGTTCATGCCCAGGTTGAGGTCGATTTTTCTGCTGTAATGGAGCGAGTTCGTGGCATTCGAGATCGCTTCAATCAAGGCACAAAACAACGGTTAGAGAGTGCGGGTGTTCAAGTTGTTTGTGCTGAAGCATCGTTCACTAGCCATCACACTGTGACAGGCGGCGATGTAACTGTTGAAGCGCCTACCATCATCATCAACACAGGAACGGCGTCGCTGATTCCGAACATTCCTGGTTTAGCTGACACTCCTTATCTAACCAATCGTAATTTCTTCGAGTTGCAGGAGTTGCCGCCTCGTTTATTGGTGATTGGAGGTGGCTACATCGGTCTGGAATTGGGGCAAGGATTAGCGCGTTTGGGCAGCCAGACCCATTTGATTGTGCGAGGCGATCGCGTTCTTTCGCAAGAAGAGCCGGATGCCAGCGAAACCTTAGCAGAGGCGTTTAAGCAAGACGGCATCTCGATTCATTTCAACGTAAATACTGAAAAGGTTACTCATGCTGACGGAGTGTTTACGCTGCTGTTGAGCAACGGTGAAACGCTTCAGGGCGAAGCATTACTTATCGTGATTGGACGAAAACCAAACACCAGTGCATTGAATATGACTGCTGCTGGAGTTGAATTAGATCCACAGGGATTCATTAAAATTGACGATCAGTTTGGGACAACTTGCCCTGGCATTTATGCGATCGGGGATGTGGCAAGACAGCCTGCATTTACCCATGTGTCCTGGGAAGATTACCGCCGCTTAAAGGCAATTTTGTGTGGAGAGCAGCGAACTCGTAGCGATCGTGTTTTGGGTTATGCCGTTTACACCGAACCACAGGTCGGGCGCGTGGGTGTGACGTTAGAACAGGCTCAGCAGCAAGGCATTAATGCTCGTTGTGTGACGCTGCCAATGGCACACATCGCTCGTGCCATCGAGTGGGGGCATGATTTGGGCTTTTATCGGATGGTAGTAGACCAAGATACCGAGCAAATTTTGGGAGCAACATTGGTAGGCTATGAAACGGCTGAACTAGTTCACGTGTTTTTGTCTCTAATAGAGGCTAAAGCCACCTGGCGATTGTTAGAGCAGTCGGTACACATCCACCCAACATACGGTGAAGCACTGCCCAGTTTAGCAAGACTGCTGATTGGTGATGACATACCCTCGTGTCCCAACATGTAATCGCGTTTCCATAGTTTCAAACTTGTGTCATTTAAGAGGCTTTGACTAATGAAACTCAAGCAACTGGTTATCCTTGTCGGCGCTCTAATTTTATCTGTTGGTTGTGCAAGGGAAGCCACTGTGAATCGGCCTGTCAGCGAGGCTACAAGCTCTTCTCCTAGCGCAGAGGTTGCTGCTCCAACAGACTCTACTGCAACTGCACCAGATAGGGCTCAAAAGTCCGGTACGTTTATAGCTGGAGAAGCACCTACTCAAGGAAGGGCTCAAATCGTTATCGAGAATGGAGAACGTTATTTGGAGCTAGATCAATCTTTCAAAACAAGTGACAGAGGTCCAGATTTGTTTGTAATTTTGCATCGTTCTGATGATGTGCTGGGTTCTACCAAACCTCCCGCTTATCCGCTGCAAAAACAAGATTATGCCGTTTTGGGGCCTTTACAGAAAACCAGTGGTGCTCAACGGTATCCGATTCCCCAAAACGTGAATCTAGAGGATTATAAATCTGCTGCAATTTGGTGCCGTCAATTCAACGCCACCTTCGGCGTAGCTAAGTTTGATGGCTAACAGATGTGTATTGGTTTATCAAACATTGGCAGAGTATTGAATAAGACAAGAGCAAACCCACACTATGACAACCAATTTAAATGTTGGAGATCGCTTTCCCGACTTTGAACGCCTCAATCAGGAGCATGAGTTGATCAAACTCTCCAGTCTCACTCAGCCTAGCTTGATGGATCACTACTTAGGATTTACCGATGG
The DNA here is from genome assembly GCF_039962495.1 of Leptolyngbya sp. AS-A5. NCBI lineage: Bacteria > Bacillati > Cyanobacteriota > Cyanophyceae > Leptolyngbyales > Leptolyngbyaceae > Leptolyngbya > Leptolyngbya sp. AS-A5. The sequence continues at coordinate 25,988 of NZ_JAMPLL010000041.1, forward strand.
TTATCCGCTGATCCTAGTATTTTATCGAGGTTTCTTTTGCCCCCGTGATCGTCAACAGCTTCCGCAGCTTGTGCAGTTTCAGAATGAACTTACGGTCAATTATTGCAAACTAGCTACAGTTAGTGTTGATCCACCAGTTGTGCAAGCTGCTTTTCGAGCTGGGTTGGGGGCACAGTGGCAATTTTTGTGTGACGAAAACCGAGACCTCATCAAGCAAATTAACATCCTGGATGAAACCGAGGGGGAGTATGCCTATCGCGCTCAGCCTTACACATTTGTATTGCGTCCTGATCTAACCATTCACAAAATCTATAATGGCTGGTTCTTTGTTGGACGACCCACTATTGAAGAATTGCGGCAAGATTTACGCGCCATTATGGAGACGCGAGCAGACTACCGTTACGAAGCCTACAACACCCCCTCAGTAAAGCAAATCCGTATTCCACAACAAGAGTGGACCAATGGGGCACCTCTCCTAGGTGTAAATGAGCTACCTGTAATGCAGGGAATTGTCCGTTGGTTTGACCTGAAGACGGGCAGCGGCATGATTTCTAGAGAGGATGGCGGTGAAGATGTTTTCTTTAATTTCACTGCAATTCCAGGCGAAGGTTATCGCACGTTGACAGCAGGTACACTCGTCAAGTTTGAGCTTGTTGAAGGTAAATTTGGTCGGACCGCTCGCAATGTGCAAAAGCAAGATTATTAACTGAGACATTTGTAGATTGGTTGAGCTAGGCGTAACCCTATCCCCACAAGTGATCTACGTTCTTCGGTTTGTGTGGATCAAGCAATCCATAATTAGAGTTGTTGGGAAATAAGCGATAATGAGTCAAGAAGAAGTAAGTGAAGTCTCATGCTCAACCTGGAACGAGTGGTGAACCAAGACCGACTACTAAGAGCTTTGACCAGGTTGAATCGTCAAGTGTTTGATACACTCTTGCCAAGTTTTGAGCAAGCCTATAAAGCTAGCCGCGAAGCCATCAAGCCCCTGCGGAAACGGGCAAGAGGCGGCGGACGCAAAGCGAAGCTGAACCGTATCGAAGCGAAACTGTTCTACATTTTGTGCTAGTTCAAGTGCTACCCGACGTTTGACTTAGCTAGGATTCTGTTTGACCTCGAGCGCTCACAGACGCATGAATGGATGCACGAACTGCAACCGATACTCGAAGGAGCATTGGGGTATGAGATGGCACTGCCAGCGCGCAAGTTACGCAATCTCGAAGCATTTGTAGAAATTCCAGAGGTGGATCGCGTGATAATTGATGCAAAAGGCTGAGCAGCAAACTCAGAAATAGTCAGGCAAGAAGCGGAGACATACACGCAAGCCTCTGGCAGCAGTAGACCAAACGAAACGAGTATTAGTGTTGAGCCCGTGAAGGGAAGCACGACAAGCGGTTTGAAGTCGAAGAAGCGATTGCTCGTCATATTCCAGATGAGATTTCGATTGAAGTCGATTTGGGCTTTCAAGGTTTACAGTCGGAATACACGAACATTCGCATTCTGCATAAGAAACCCAAAGGTGGGCAGCTAACGAAGCGCAAAACAAGAAAATCGAGCCTTAAGTCAGTCATGAGTGGTCTGCGAGAATGCGTTTGCGGGCATCAAGCGATATGGTGTGGTATCGCAGATTTACCGCAATCGGATTGAGGAGTTTGATGATCGGTTAATGCTGACGGCTGCTAGATTATGGAATTTCTACTTGGTGGCAGCTTAACTCGATAGCAAACGTCAGTTCCGGTTAAGCCAAACGCTATAAGCCCTATTACATGAAGACTTTGCCGAATGGGCGTGCTTCCAGCTATTGTCAACAAAGACTAGTATTGAGAATATTTTCATTTAAGAGCCTTGTTGACAGCACCTTGATGTACCGCAGTGAAACAGAGTACGAAAAATCAAGGATTCTGGCGATTTCTTATCCAGAACTCACGTTAGCAAAAAGCTGAACTCATCAAGTTCTACTTCAAACTCACTTATTCCCCAACACGTCTATTAATTAAGCTTCAGGAATAGGATAGCCATCTTCCCTGTACTCAAGGAGATGCTGAGGCACCTGAAGGTTCTTATCAAGAACCTGTATTAATATCTCCATGACGTTTCTTGGAAGAGGGAGCCGACCTTGTTCCCCCTCTGATCGATTTCCCCCATCTATCGTCCCGAATATTGTCGTTGCACACCGACCGATTTGTCGCCTTTCTTGAGAAACCCCGTTTCATCGAGCACCAGAACTCCTTCCGGGTTGCCTAAGTGGTCTACCACATACTGCCTCGGGTCATCCCGCACCCCATCAGCATCCCAACGAGCGCGATGAAGCAGATGTTGAAATCTAACGGGGTCCCTGGCTCCCACTGCTTTGGCCAGTTGCCAACTATTTTTACGTTCTACAGGAGCAATCAGGGCTTTGAGATACTCCGTTGCCCGTTGCTTGATCTCAGTTCTGAAGAAGCGAGGCGCAATTTGTCGAGTCAGGTTTTCCAGATGTTGAGCAGCGGTCTGTCGTGAGTCTAAATGGGGAGAATGAGTCGTCGAGTTCAATTGAAAGATATCTTGAAATGCATGTTCTGCCTCTATTTTAGCGAATCATAATCTACAACTGTAGTACTAGGAGTGATCGCGCTAGTGTGGCTCTTACCAATCCCTCGCAAATTTTACGTCGCATTATCTGGTTCTTCTGAGAAGGGAGTAATATATTTTTACTAATACACTACAAGTATGGCAATCTCCTATGGACGAAAGCCAAGTCTCCGGCTTAAATGCTGATTTGCAAGACTGCGATGAGGTTCTGTTGAGCGATCGCGCCTTCGACACAGACCCATCCGCAATCCTGATCGAGTCCTCAGATCTCCACAAACTACGGTTTCGGCTCATCGAGTGGTTGGCGCAATCACCTAACCGAAAGGTGAAGACGGCGCGCAAACAAGCGATCGCTAAAACTCTGGCCATCTCGACGCGCCAAGTGGAACGGTTACTGAATCAATACAACGAGGATCGCTTACGCGAAACCGCTGGGGTTGAACGTTCTGATAAGGGAGATCATCGAATCCTGCATATTTGCACAACTTCGGCACCTAATTCTCACCTTTCTTCGGCAGGTGATTCTCACTCAACTTCGGCAGGTCTAACGATAGCGTAACGGAACCGAATGAAAATTGCAAGC
>NZ_JAMPLL010000042.1:0-28088 GCF_039962495.1 Leptolyngbya sp. AS-A5
GCTTGCAATTTTCATTCGGTTCCGTTACGCTATCGTTAGACCTGCCGAAGTTGAGTGAGAATCACCTGCCGAAGAAAGGTGAGAATTAGGTGCCGAAGTTGTGCAAATATGCACACAGCTCATAAGCTCGCTCGAATTTTCTACTTCATGTGGTCTACTCGCTCCAGCTATCACGACGTGGGTGCGTCCGCGTGTGAACAACAGTTTCAGCAACGCAAGCTGAAGCATCTCCGAAGACAAGCAGCAGCGTTGGGATTTGACCTCACAGAGCGTCCTCCCGTTGATGCTCTAGGGGGCGTTGTTTCTTAGAAGTTCGGGTTAAGCCGGAAATAGAAGATTGTGATCGGTAGCTTCGCCTAGCCGTAGGCAGCGCAATCGAGGGCTTCTTCGGCTGATGGCAGTAGGCAATCAGGCCACCCAAGATGTTGACAAAGCAGTTCACCACAGAGCGATGGCGCAAATGCTCGATTTGCGAAACGTTCTTCAACTGGTCAATGATTGTTTCGATAATGGAACGCTTACGCAGCAGCAGACGATCGTTGAGCGGCATTAGGCGCTGTTTCATCTTGCGTTTGAGCTTGGTGATCAGTTGAATGCCTACGGTATGGAGCAGTTGTTTGGCGAGCTTCTGCGAGACATAGCCTTTGTCACCAAAGACTTTACCGAACAACTGCTGCAACAGTTGCGGCACAGGCTTGCGATCATCGATGTTGCCGGGGGTGAGGAGGATGTTGAGCAATTCGCCTCGGTCATCGACCACCAGATGCAACTTGAAGCCAAAGAACCAATCGACCGAGGTTCTGCCCCGCTCGGCAATGTTCTCAAACACCTTGTTGCGCTCAATTCGACGGTTGTGGCAGACGCTCAACGCAGTGGAGCCCATGAAACTAATGCTGCTACACGGGCCGAAACACGAGCGTAAGTAGGCACACATTGGCACTAACGTTCCTGGAACCCATTCGATGAAGCGTTGGTAGCTGACGAGTCCGGGAAACGCATCCGCCCATTCGGTCTGGACTTTCTCTTGGTAGTAAGTTTTGAAATTGCGGTAGCACGACTGATGAAAGGCAATCAGAATAGTCATAATTTCGCTCAAACTCAACCCGCGAGGTTGATTGCAGATCTGGAGTCCACTGCTGAGAAGTTGCTGTTTCCAGCGCGGCTCAAACGTTTAACAGAAATCATCGACCAAGCAGAACAGGTTTTCTAGACTAAACATGAGGACAAACTGGGCTTGATTTTTGGCAATTTCAGCCCATCGGGTTTGCCCCTTTTTTGTCTCAATCCTTATCCCGAACTCAAGTTAGTCTAACGAACTAATCCGGTACGCGGGAAATAAAAAGTAAAAGACCTTAATTCGAGATGAATCAAGGTCTTCCCATTAATGCCAAATCAAACTAATTCAAAGTATCGACAAGTTGTTTGATTTTATCTTCCTGTCGCTGCATCATTTGATTCGGAAAGCGCAACTCGATCACAGTGCGATCATCAATCACCTCAATCTGTTCTACCTTCGCTAACAATCGATTCGGCAAAGATTCATCCGCCGCTTGACTCAAGAGCAAGCCAACGAGCGGTTGGTAATAGCTCAGCAGCTTCACATCCTCGATCGCATCGGATTGAATCTCTAATTGCAGGCTACGGTTACTAATCCGAGTCGCCCTACCTGAATAGAATTGGCCTCTCCAATACAATTGAGCATAAGCGCGAATTTCTTTACGAACCCTCGTCACATTCCTTGGTTCAGGATTGCGCTGTCTAAAAGATCGCGTCAAACTACCCACGATAAATTTGAACGATTGCAGCGGATCATCCACGTTTTCCCGTTGCTGCGAGTACCACTCGCGCACATCAGAATAAATCACAACGCTAAGGGCATCCAGTTGAGCGCGGGTGAGATCGATAAACTCGATCGATAACATCGCCTGAGTTTCATTCACAGGAACGACACGAATAATCTGTCCTTTGACAAACGCTCTCGCTCCGTAATCCCCAATTAATTCAATTTCCGCATCTTCGAGAAAATCTGCCCAATGATCCACCATTAATTGGCAACCCGTTTCACTCACATTCAGGGTGCGTCCTTGAATCACTGCACCATTGGTGTAAAGCACTGCGGATAATTTGCGATCGAGCCGATGTGCCCGTCTTAATTGCGGTTGTTCCAATGCTACTAATAACGCTGACACAATCAGAGCCAGATTAAAGAAGCTCCAAACCATATTGACTAACACAGCCTCAGAGTCTTGAGGGCGCAGAATCAACCAAAACGGAACTGCGGCAACTCCAGCCGTCACCAATAATGCCACAATCAGCAATGCTTTCGCTGATCCCCAGTCAAAGCTCCGCTTAGTGACAGACAATCCTTTATCAGTCACGTTAAAGCTTCCCAACCTCGGATTCAACACCGCCAGCATCGTCACAACTCCAGCATGGTATGACATCGCAAACTCATAAATTTCATTCCAGAAGGAGAAGCGAACATTCTTGTAAGTGATGTAGTTAGCGTAGATTGACACGAAGAAGTGAGGAAGTGCATACGCTAAAGTTTCAATCCCCAATCCTCGAATTGGATTAATACCAAATACGAGAAACATCGCGGGAGCCAGCGCATACATCAATCGAGGAAACCCATAGAAGAAGTGTGAGGTGGCACTGAAATAACAGATTCGTTGCCCGATCGATAATTTCAGTTTCGGGTTGAACAATGGGTTCTCAAGCCGAAGAATTTGTGCCATTCCCCGTGCCCATCGAATCTGTTGACCGACATAAGCTGAAAATTTCTCTGGAGCGAGTCCCGCCACCATAATCTTGTCGTAGTAAACCGATTCATACCCTAGAGAATGTAAACGCAGTGAGGTATGACAGTCTTCTGTCACAGTTTCAACTGCAATCCCACCCACTTCCAACAGGTGTGATTTTCTGACAACCGCAGCAGACCCACAGAAGAAAGCCGCGTTCCAAAAGTCATTTCCTTTCTGTAGCACTTTGTAAAATAGTTCGTTACCCACTGGAATTTTACCGCCCGTCTGCAAGTTCCGCTCGAACGGATCAGGGTTATAAAACCAGTGCGGTGTCTGAACGAGTGAGACTTTGGGATTGTAGAAAAATCCAACAGTATCCTTGAGAAAATGACGGACTGGAATATGGTCACAGTCTAGAATCAGAACCAGATCGCCACCTGTTCGACGCAGGGCTGTATTAATGTTTCCAGCTTTTGCGTGATCATTATTGTCGCGGGTTAGAAGAGTGCAACCAAGTTCTTTACACATCTGCCGCAGTTGTTCCCGCCTTTCTCGAAATTTCTCAGCGCGACCATCATCGAGAATGTATACCTTCTTTTTATCGGCGGGATAGTCGATCGCTAAGGCTCCCAGTGCCGTCTTGCGAACAATTTCAACATCTTCGCTGTAAGTAGGAATGTAGATATCAACTTTGAACCACTGTTTCTCAGGAAGAGTGGATAAATCAACAGGCTTCCGCTCTTTTAGCTTCAAGGTTTGAAAGAATGCTAGAGCTAATGTCAAAATTGCATAGAGTTCTGCCAGAAACAACAGCACGCTACAAGTTGTATCAAGCCATCCAGTCGTAAGATTCAGTGTGTAGTTCGTGCGATAGTACAGATACCGGAAGGTCGTAATCAAGCTTAGCCAAACCATGAACAAGTGCAGATACTCGCTGGCTTGACCTTTTGCGTGCTTGTGTTCGATATCGGTCACTGCCCATCCCAAACCAACCATGATCACTGCTACGACTCCTTGCTGCCAGATTTCGAGTGGAGTCACAATCAGAGGAACAGACAGAACGAGCAGCACGCTCATTAATAGAACAAGCTGAGAGGCGCTATTTTTCTGGAGAAGTCGATCGAAGAACGTGGGAATCAGATCGACAAACCAACCTAATACCCGCTGTCCTTTACTCCGATACCGTTTTGAAGGAGTTGAATTTGTCATGATGATTTACCCCGCAACGCGCTTGAGGAAAAGCTGAGCAATTCCGTACAACAAGAGGGAACTGGTGATAATGCCGATTGGCACGAGATACCACTGTTCTTGAAGTAGCTGTCTAGCTTTGCTCAAAGCATTAGTATCTTCAATTCGTCGCCGCTCTGACTGGTTCAGGAACTGCATCTGATAGGCATTGGAATCATACGGCGATGGGTTCACTTGATTGGTGCTGATCAAGGCGGTATCTTCTTTCAGCTGATAGAACCAAAGGTCATTGCTCAAGACATCCTGGATTTGTTTCAAGCCTGAATCTGTTTGGGCAGTTAGCGCAATCATCACACGATCGAGATTCCAAGGCGACAACATACTTTTAATCATGCCGCCTTGATCCGGTAGAGCATGAATTTGATCTTTACCCGATTCTCGTGCAAAAGCATCCATGATACGGAATCCAGACTTTGATTCGAGCATTTCTTTGACAGGGAAGCGATCTCGCACTCCAATCGCCACTAAATGTCGATCGGCTTTTACAGATTCAGGCAAATTCGCTGTCGTGAATACATCAAGTTGTACAGAATTTGCTTGACTGAGTCGTCCCATCCGTTCGCTGAATTTTAGGAGCGTCATCACATCTGCTTCCGTTGGAGAATCAGGAACGACGATCGCCGTTTTCGACAAGTCTTGAGGTGCAGTCAATGGATAACCCGTGGTCAACAGTTTAAGATCCGGAAGCTCAACAGAGTATTCGCGTTTCAGATTGAAATCAGTTGTGCTATGAACTGTTCCCCAAAGCTGTTGATCGCTGACTTGACCGCACTTCGCTGTTTCTTTAGGGTACAAATCAAAGGCAACATCAATTACCGAGTCTGACTTGATTAAGTTCGGTGGCAAATCAACATTGAGTAATTCGTTAGTTGCCCCATCATCTGAAGTTAGCCTCTTGCTCCCGATTGTGACTCCATCAATTCTCACGGAGATCGATGATTTACGCGGATTGACTTGAGCACTGTAGCTATATCTCAGATTCATCGAGCTACCCCGCAACATTCGAGTGTCGGGTAATGCTCGGAACTGAAACTGTACAGGAGGCGCAGAAGTTCCACGCACGGTGACATCTTTGAACGGTTTATTGTCCAATCCCTCCAAAGCACTGAGTTGAAAGGAATCCTGAAGTGGAAGATAGCGATCCCAACTTCGAGGATTCGGGGATGCAACCTCAGCGACATCGCGAACCAGAACAACCTGCCCAGAGCCAATCTGACTGCTGCTCGGTTGTACCAGGAATTGAACCGCTTTCGCAACACCTTCTGCTCCATTTCCAGATGCGATGATTACTGGGACACTTCCATCCTTCAGCGTTGTCAGCATCAAAACTCCCACATTTTCAGGCAGTGCCGCTTTACTACCATCTAGGATCTGATTGTTCGCAATGTTCAGAGGGAGTTTCAACGATTTGAGCGTAGGCTGATCTTGAGGAGTTCCGATGATCACTAAGCGATCGTCCCACTCGTTTTTTTGGGTGTCTTTGACCAAGTTGGTTTCGAGCGAACGAAAATCTGACAATCGCCCAAAATGTGTGTGAAAACGGCTCGTTGCAGTTAACCAAGCCTCATTGATCTGAGCAGGCAATAGATAGTTCAAACGGGGTGTATCTAAGCCAAGATTGTCAAAGAACGGGAACGGATAGCGGCTAAAATCTAGTGCAAGTGGCTGAGGTTGATAGTCCAGAATCACTTTCGAGTCAGGCAGCACTTCTGACCATAACGCTTTATCGTCGGGATTCGCGCAGGTTGCGGAATTTGTCTGTTGAGCCACTAGCGTAATCTCATTGTAGTCCTGAACGAGATTGGTTGGAATGTTGATGATCGCTTCTCCAATCTGAGTGTTTTTTAAGTTCATCGGAACACTGCCAATGCTTGTATCATTCACGCGCACAATCAGATTCGATTTGTCAGAAACGATCGCGGGAGAGTGCTGGAAGCGAATAACAGCTTTAGCAGATTTCACGTTCCAATTTTTCGGACGAGTGAAGCCGACTCGTGCCTCTGCGTAGGTTCCTTGTAAACGGAAACGGTTGCCGATTGCCGGACTCCGACTAAAATCCAGAATATACTGGCTCATCGGTGCTGCATTTGGAGTTTTGAGAATCTCCGCTTTCTTCCCAAACTGAGGTGCAGGTGCTGAAGATTCCCCAGCTATAGGTTCAGAAGGCGCGACATAGGGTTCGCTCACTGCTTCGACAGGTGCGGGGTCAGGAGCTGGGGCAGGTTCTGGCTGATACGCTGGCGCTTGTGGGCGGTAGATGGGTGCTTCAGCAGGCGTACTTGGTAGCTTGAAGTCTCGAATGAGTTGCTCTTCTTGTTTTTGAATACCTTGTGCAGAACCCGCGATCGAGTATTGAGCATGAAGCAGAACGATCGCGAGTCCGGTAACTAACCCGGCACAGCATAAGATTAGCGTGCGTGTCAGCATAGTTTTAGAGCCTCGGCGCGAGGATTGATCTGATAACCGTTTATTCATGGAAGGGATACGTTTTCAGCTTGAGTAGATTTAGTGAGGTAAGTTGCCAGGGTGTTGGGTGGGAACAGACCAAACCAGGCGAGATTCTGAGAGTAGTAAGCGGAATCGTTATCCCAGAATCCATTTCGATAAGAGGGCAATAGCTTTTGAGTAAAAATTTCCTGTGCGATCGCAGGATCGATCACGCGGAAAGCAGCATACAACATGCCGTATTGGGAGGTGGCTTCATAGTCCACAAGCGGACGACCTTGCAAATCGAGCTTGGCTGGAATTTTGCGCTCTCGTTGCCACATCTGTCTGAGATAGCCAAGATGTGCCTTGAGATAGGCTTTTGCTCTCGGTTCTCCAAACCAAGTGGCATCCAGCGCCACGCGCCACCAAACTCGAATGGCATCGAAGCTATATTGGGTAATCAGTGAACTGCTGGGATCAATCGCGGTATAGAATCCGGTTTTTGGATCAACAGCAATCCAATCACTCGGTAAGCCCACAGGCGAAATGTCCGAGGATTGCTCTAACATCTGATAGCTACTATCTACAAGACTGAGCCAATCGCGCTCTGAATCAACTTGGGAAAAGAGGCGAAAGGCATAAGGGGCAAGGTAGGACGGATTGGCTTTGAGCTTTTCGTTGCGTTGAAAGAGCGCGATCGCTCCTGGGAGTAGATATCGCTTTCCATCTATGGGAAATGGGATCGTTGCGTGTGCCCAAAGGTCTTTTAACTTGATACGCGCCAGCTTGAGGTAATCGGGACGCTGCCATCGCCTAGATGCCAAGATTAAGGCAGTGATTGCATCAATATCCGCATCACTAGCAACATTAGCATCGAGAATGCCCCAGTAACCCTTTGGATTATGTCCCCATTTCCATGCCCAAAGAGAATCGATCGATTTGTTATTTTTGTCCCGTCGCTGGAGGTTCGTCTCTGCCCATTGAAGTGCGATCGCAAATGTTTCAGGATCGTTCATCATAACCGCTCGTAGCAGGGCATAAGCTTGACCTTCCGAGGTCGACCGTCCATTGGCTTCCCAATCGATGACTCGTCCATCCACTTGAATAAACCGCTTGCGATAAGCCGTCCAACTTTCAGTCAGCAATGAACGATAATTAGCTACCTCAACACTTGATACAGAAGTAGAGCGTTGAGGTGATGCTACAGAAGTAGAGCGTTGAGGTGAAGCCGCACAGGAAACTAGACCTCCGAGCCCAATCAATCCAGCCATAGTCAATCGTACAAGCAAGCGCAACATATTGATTACCACCAAATTTAATAGCGCTCCCACGGGGTTTGAAATCCGCGTTGTTGTAGCATTCCTTCTTGAACTCTCTGGATACGTTGTTCCAGTTCAGGATCTGATGTTCCTTGCTCTGCCTGTTGGATCTTGAGAGATTCAAATTGATCCAATGCCGCGAGCGGTTGACCTTGAGCAGCCGTTAGTTCTGCCAGCGATCGCTGGGCAGCCCGATTATCTGGGTCAAGCTCTAAGATTTGAGAGTACAAGCTGGAAGCTGAGGCAAACTGTTGCTGCTGGAATCGCACACCGCCCAGACCAGACAAGGCATCGAGGTTTCCCGGTTGTACTTTTAAGATGGCTTGATAAGCATCTTCGGCTCGATTAGGGTTGCCCAGCGACTGTTCAAGTTGAGCTTTGAGAAAAAGAAGCGAGATGTTTGAGCGATTGTCAGAAGAGGTTTGACGAACTTTTACCATCAGTCGATTTGCTTGCGCTCTTGCCTGTCTCGGATCGCGGCTGGCTAGCAATTGAATCAACCGCACCTGAACAGGCGCATTCGTGGGATCAGCTTCAATCAAAGCCTTATATAACGACTCACGGCTTCGATCGCTGGGCAAGACACCAACCAGTGTATAGAGTTCTGAGGGAGTCTCTGAGGGTCGGGATTGCAAGAATTGAGCGAGTACCGTTTCAGCTTCGCTTTCCGAGATTGTTTTGGCTTGGTAAGCAACTGCTGCCCGACCCAGTTGAAGTTGTGTATCTTCTGGATTCTCTGCAATTAAGCGATCGTACAATTTCAGCGCTTCATCAAATCGATTCTGAGCAAGTCGTAGTCCTGCTAAAGAGCGAATTGCACCAGATTTTAGATCGGCACTGATTGCATTATCCGAAATTAAAGCTTCATATCGTTTTGCAGCAGATTCAAGATTGCCTTGCTTGCGATCAAGTTCTGCGAGTAACAGTTCAGGAGCCTGATCGCGCGAACCAACCGAAGTCGATTGATATCGGGCTAGAGCCTCTTTTGCTGCCTCGAATTCATTTTGCTCGGTCAGAATTTGAGCAAGACGGAAGTTTAAGAATGGCTCATTGATCCCGTTGCGAATCAATCGCTCGTAGATCGGTAAAAATTCAGGATCGGGTTCTAGGCGAACTAACGCCTGAGCGATTGCGAATTGTTGGGCAGGCTCATTCGGAATCGATTTCAGAATTGGTCTTAATTGCTGGTGAATTGCACTATCGGTAAGCGTTCCAAGTTGAGCTTCTAGCGCCAATTTTTGAATGATTAACGTCTGATTATCTGGTTGCTGCTGAGCGAGTTGACGGTAGAGTTGCAGCGCCGTTTTACGCTCTTTGGGAATGCTGCTGAACACATCTGCAATTTCTCGCAGCAGAACTGGAGAAGGATTGGCTGCCTCATTCAGGACTTGACGGTAGAGCGCTCCAGCTTGTGCGACCAGTTCAGGCTGATTCTCTTGTCTGCCCAATTCGTTCAGGGCACGCGCCAAAGGTAAACGAGCATCGGATCGATCGCGTAATGGATCAAGAATTGCTAATGCTTGGGTGGCTTGACGGTTTGCGAGATAGGCTTGGGACAATTCCGATCGCACTTGAATACTAAAAGCGTTGGTTTGTCTCGGAAGCTGTCCCTCTAAGATGGCGATCGCTTGAGCAGGATTACCCGAGCCGCGTAAAGCACGAGCGTAAGCGATCGCAGCATTGCCAGTAATGGGGGTGTTCGTGCGCGATCGGTAGCGTTCAAACAGCTCCAGACCTTTCTGTGTATCACCTGCGTAAGTGTAAATTTGCGCGGCTCCTAACAAAACTTCGGGCGTTGGACTAGCTTGCAGAACCATGTCATAATCTGCCAAAGCTTCAGGAAAGCGTCCTTGATAGCCGTACAACAATGCTCGTTGAGCACGAGCTTCTAAGTCTGTGCTATTGAGTCTCAGCAAAGCCGTTAGTGCTTCAATCCCTTGTTTTTGCCACTCTGGTCTAAAGCTAGCTAGAATTCCAACCGTTTTCAGCGCTAACGGATTGTTTGGATCTTGCTGTAATACCCGCTGATAAGCTTGCCAAGCATCAGAATCACGTCCAGCCCGACGGAAAGAAATTGCCAGTCCCAATTTTGCCTCGATCAAGTCGGGATAGCGTTGAATCGATCGCTTGAATGCTGCAATCGCATCGTCTACCCAACCTTTGCCGAGGAGCGTATAAGCTTCACGCACATCGGCAGGAATGGTTTGAGTTTGAGCGAGCACCTGTTGAGTTTCTGCAAGGGTGAGCAGAGGAGCCCCGACCAGGAGCCAACCGAGACACAGGGATAGGGTGAACTGTTGCTTGATGCGAATCATGTTAACAGGGTGTTTGCAAGTGTTCATGAGATCCAGGAGAATCACTGGGCTTGTCTGCCTCTGGGAGTAACATCGAACTCTGTTCTCAAGCGAATGCCAGCGATCGTTTCAGAGAAGTTGTTGCGTCCTTGGATCGAGAACCCAAGACGCAGATTGGAAAGTAACCGGAAGTCATAGTACAACTCCAAGACATCGGGTTGGTCTGCACCACTTTGCCGCCGCAGTCGGTCGCTTGATAAAGCACGACCGTAGGCAAGCCCTAGGCGATCGTCCGGTGCTAATAGATCTAAGAAGCTGATGCCGCCGCTGAATGTATCGGCACCTTCGCCTAAATCGAGGTTGTTATAGCGTCCGTAGCGCCCGAAGATTCCCATTTTTAAGCTGGGAATGAACAATTCAGCATTCATGCCATACGCTTGTTCTCGATCGCCTTGGAGGACTCCAGTTTGTCCTCCACCCCGGCTAATTTGAAAGATCTCTTGGAAGCCACTATTCGAGCCGGAATCGCGATCGCTTGCATAGGTTCCACGCACAATCAAATTGCCGTAACGGACACCCAACTCACCTGCAAAGCCATCTAGAGCAAAATCACCGAGACTTCTAGATGAAGAGAAAACTGCGGCTTTCGCTTCAATATTGTCGGTGAGACTGAAATTCATCAGTGCGCCTGGGCGTGAAGCAATTCCAGTTGCGCTCAGAGCAGGATTGGTTTGGAAAACCGGATTAAAGAACTGAGAGGCTCCGTCTTTGGCGAAACTGTTGCGATCGAAATACGAAGTTAAGTCAATCTGACCCACCACAAATCGCAAGTTCGGAATGTCACGCGGTGAAGTTGCAAAGTAAAGTTCCGTGAGATTGAAGCCATTGCCTGGAGTATCCGTGAAGGCGTTACCTGTTGTTAGATCGAGCGTCGCACCGACCAATGCATTTGGAGTCAGCGGATACACTCCAAACAGTCTTGCACGCGCTGAAGTTTGATCGCCCTGATACAAGTAAACACCTTGCAACGTAAGATTTGGCGGAGTAATCGCGGTACTGCGGAGAAATGGGCGACTGCGAGTGAGGGAATCTGCATTGCGACCGGATTGAGCCATCAGATCTGATTTACTCCGAGAGGGATTGAGCGCGATTTCGGTTGGTGCGGATTCAAGATCGATCAATTCTTTCATCACAGTTGGCCGAATGCCCCTCACGACAGAAACCGGAGTTGCAGATCGCGGCTGAGCCGGGAGCAGTCCAGCTTTAACATCTGTTGCAGAGAGGGTAGATGCAACTAATGGAGACCCAGATTCCTCAGCAGGAGGAGGAGGGGGAAGTACGATCGATGAGCCTTTGCTCGGCGGTGCAAAGCTTGGAGTTTGAGCAGCAGCGGACTTTACGGAGGTTGCCTGCCCGGACAGCTGCTGAATCAGATCAGCTTCCGATTGAATCATCGACTGCGGTTCCACGGTCGGCAAAGTGGGTTGTGAGATCGCAGCGATTTGAGCCGCAGAACTTTGAGTTTGCGCGGAAGGATTAGCTTGGGCAGGTTTTCCTGTGTTGATTTCCGCGAATAGGGCTGCGATCGCGGAAATCACAATGCAGGACAGGAGAGAACTGAATTTAGCGAACCGGGCTATATCTGACATACCACTCCGTTATGGCTCGATAGACACTCCGTAAAGTGCCGAGAACAAGATTGACGAAGCCCGAATTCCAGAAATATCACTTTAATTTAAGTGATAAATTTTACATAGGCTTTGGGCTTATCAAAAATTGACCCCGGGCACTGCGACCGAAATTAATCATCGTGCCTAGAATTCCCGCAGAAATCCGAATCGAACCTCGAATTTTCAATTACTAATATTTTTAGCCTGATTAGTAAAAAACGATACATGTGTTTATGTCAGCCGTAAAACTGGCTCTCGGCATTCAGATGTGAACCGCTCTCGCTGGTGGGGGAATGAATAAAGTGAGCGTCCAATTTTGCGAGCGCTCACCGTATCCCCTACGAGAATTCCCTATGAAAGGCTTCCGCAAACTTCTTAGGCTCTGTGCAAGTAGCACATTGATTTCACTGCTGATGCTCTGTACAAGCTGTACTGCCATTCCCTTCTTTGGAAGTGGTCAAACGACTAAAACAGAACTGTCGATGCAAGTTGAGCCAACTCGTGATCCCGGTATTTACAAGGTCACGGGTCAGGCTAACTTGCCAGATCAGACTCGATTGATCGTTCAAGCAATCCGAAATTTACAACCGAGTTCTCAAGTGGAATCAGGACAGTCGTATTCGATCCTGGCGCGGACTGAAGTCAAGGTTGAGAAAGGAAAATGGCAAACCTCGCTAAACCTTCTTCAGCAAGACCGATTAGAAGCTTGGCAAAAAACTGCTCGATCGCTGAATCTCAAATCTCAGCCTGAGAAACAAGTCCGATTCTTAGCGGTGACAGAGCCAACAGAGAACTCGATCGAGCTGCAATCTACTGCCATGAGCAATCAGGGAACAAGCGTGCAGTTCACAGCAGATGGAAAAAGCTACTTACAGACCGAGCAATTTTTGACGATCGAGCCACCGAGCAGAACCGTAGCTGCTGCTGAAAAGCCTACTCAAACGGTTGTGAAAGTGGCAGTTCAACCGATAAACACGACAGCGAAAATGAAACTGCAAACAGATGCCGAATTGTCCACAAAAGCGTGGATGCGATAGATCGAAAGGACGCAACTCAGAACAATCGCCGAGTTGCGTCTTCAGATTATCTGTGTACTGTCCAGGTAGACTCAAGGACTTGAAAGCGTTGTGCTGAGTGATTGAGCGAGGTTGGCTGAGGTGAATTCGAGGAAGGAGCCTTTACGGGGAGGGTAGATTGAATCGTTTCAATTTCAGACATAATGTGCTGAAGCTGGGTTTGGAGATCCTGCATTTTGGCGACCGTCTCTGCTTCAACAGGAGAATGGCTGATCGGGGCAGCTTGAGTGACGGGACGTGAAAATAGAAAGGCTTGAGCAGGATGAAGCAGCGTAGTCGTCAGGAGTTGAGTTGAAACTGGAGTAGGTTTAGCAACGATCTCAGGCTGAGTCGGTGCGGTCACGTTTGCGTGTGCTGGAGGTGTCGCAGGCGGAGCATTGAGAGGGATATCCTCATCAAGGAAATGTTTCAGTGCCGAATCAGCGAGATAGGCATCAGACATCAATGCCTCTTGTAGCTGAGCTTCTTTTTGTTTAAGTTGCTGCTCGACTTTAGAAAGCTGATCTTCGGCTTCTTTGACTTGACGAGCAGAAGATTTCCACGCGATCGCGGCACAGGTCGTAAAACTCGCACCCAAGCTGAGTAGTCCAGCGAAGGCGAGATAAGAGTTTGCAATCTCCCTGAAGGGTCCCTCAAACACCCGCTCTTCTTTAATTTGAATAGCTAAAGGCTGAGATCCATAGAGCGCGAGAGGAACAGCGAATGCTGAGAAGATTGTGCCAGCAGCAAGTGCAGCAGGGATAAATAACTTTCCGAGTGAAGACATAGGTGAAGTTCTAAGTATCTTGGTTGCCAAAACCGGGTTCTGATAGATGAATCGTGTGTCTTTCGAAACTCCTAACCTAGACCACGGCTTTATGGGTTTGAGTATTATCTATTACTATCAACCTTAATCGCTCTGCAAGAAAAAACGGTTATAAATCTGATGAAGAATCGCCAGCTACTGAAAAGTTTCTGTAAAAATTCGGTCGTGGTTCATTACTAAGCTACGGGTTTTTGCTGAGTTTCAAAGCGTTTATTTCCCTTTCATTACTTTGGTTACGCCAAAATACCGCAATCCTAAGTGAGTTATGAAACGCGAAACATTGGGGACACTATGTATGACCTATCGTGCCGTGCTTGGTCCGAAGCAAAGCTATTACGAGTTGTTTCATGCCGCCGGGATTCGCTAGAAAAAGACGCAACCGAGCAATCCGAAGCGCGACCCTGACCTGGTGGAGAAAAAAACTGAGATCGCGACATGGCTCGAAACGCAGCGGGGCGAAATTGAGTGCGGTTGATGGTGCTGTTTGAGAATGAGTGTCATCTGTTGTGGGCCGACTTATGCGGTTATCGGTGGGGCAAAACTAGCGAGCGCCTTGATGCGCCCATCTCGAACACTCGCACCAAACAGACCTACTATGGCGCAATCGACCTCGCGACGAGGCAGTGTTGCATCCAAACCTATGACAAATGCAACTCCGATTCGACGATTGCGTTGTTGCCATTGCTGATGCAACAGTATCCGGGAAATCAATTGGCATGACTATGGGACGGAGCAACGCATCATCGCTCTGCACAAATTCAGACCTTCCTCGAAGCAGTCAATCACGGCCTGCCACAGGAACAGTGGCGCATCACTTGCTTTCGATTTGTATTGAACGACCTGCGATAAAGCCCGATTGAGGATGTGTGGTTACACGACAAACGCTGGATTCGGGAGCGGGGATTGTTGGATTGCCATCAGTCTAGCTGATTCGAGTGGATTAATTTTGGCAGCAAGAGTGGGGAAACACACCGACAAATTGATTGAGGAATTAGTCATCAGTAGTGAAGGCAAGACCACCTGCAAACAGTTCAATAGCGATGATTGGGGTGGTTACGAACGAGTCTTACCGCCCGAAGTCTTGCATCACATCGGCAAAGACAAAACACAACGATTGGAGAGGACGAATGGCATTGTCCGTCAACAAACTGGGCGCTGGCATCGCAGACAGAACAAGTTTGGCAAAGTCTGGGAACAAACCAAGGTCACGACCCAATTAGTGGTGAGTTATTTCAACTGGATTTGGCAGCATAGTCGCTTGAAGACGACAGCAGCACAACGAGCAGGATTAACGTCACAGCCCTGGACTTGGCGTGATCTCATTACCTATCCCACTACCATTTGACGCATTACCGATTTAAACATGGACACGTTCGATCGCATCAGCCGTATTGTGCGTTCCAAAACAAGCAGTCGTAAATCTCAATCGAGTCATAGCTCGAATCCATCTACGAGAGAACTACAAGAACAGGCTATTTCTCTCCGGCAGCAAATTGCGAACCTAGAAGCTATAAATAAAAGCTTAATGAGTAGCGCGTTGCGGCAAGAGCCATACGATCGTTATGTCATATAAGAGAAGCTGCTCGACATACCACATGGTATTAGTAGTAAAGGTAATTTAATCGATCGTAGGCATAGGGTACGATCGATTAAACAGATCTAGCAGATCTGGTGCGAGAAACACGACAACGCCTAGAACTCTCGCAAGCCAAGTTTGATGTGAGGTTAGGAGTTTCATTCCAAAGCGTCATCCGTTGGGAGAATGGACGAACCAAGCCCTTGCTGATCGTGTTGAAGCAGATTGAACACTTGCTCCTTCAAATGGGCGATAGTGGCAAAGATTTGCTCGTCAAATACTTCTCCGAGTGAGGACACCGATCCGATGACAAACAGCTTCCACCGCTCTGGTCTTGCAGACAGAGACTCCACCCCAAGTTCTCGGGAAATCACTGAAGCGGATGTCCTCATGACAGGGGTGCTGGCAAGCCGCCCTGCACGAGAGCCTGATTTTGAAGCTCAAAGCCAGGCTCTCAATACCCTTGCTCAACACCTGATGGACGATCCACAGTCCATGCTGAAAACGCTTGTTCGCTTGGCACTCGATCTTTGTCGAGCAGATACGGTGGGGGTTAGCTTACTCGAAACCGCGCCGGATGGCACATCGGTTTTTCGGTGGGTGGCGATCGCGGGTGCGCTAGAGGCATTAGAGCAGAGCACGACTTCAGGCAACTTTAGTCCTTGTGGCACCACCCTTGCTTGTAAGGAGCCCCAGCTATACAGCTATCCTGAGCGTTTTTTTACCTATTTGTATCACCCACAGTTCTCGGTCGTGGAAGGATTGCTGATTCCGCTGTGCGTCAACGATCGGGCACTGGGTACGCTTTGGATTGTGTCGCATCACGAGGAACGGCGTTTTGATCCCGAGGATCAGCGGCTGATGATGAGCCTGGGAGGCTTTACGGCTTCTGCCCTGCATAGTATGCAGCAGATGAGCCAGACAGCAGCAACCGCATCGCGCTACGAGCAGTTTAATCAGCAGATTCTTGACAGTAGCGATGACTGCATCAAGGTATTGGACTTAGAGGGACGGCTTTTGTTCATGAGCCAGCCAGGGCAAGCATTGCTAGGCATTGAGAATATCACGTCCTTTCTCAACACGTCTTGGGCTGAGTTTTGGCAGGGAGCAGATCAGCAAGCGGCAATCGAGGCGATCGCCAAAGCCAGAACAGGCGAAGTTTGCACCTTTCAAGGCTATCGTCCGACGCTGAGCGGTGAACCTAGATGGTGGGATAGCAAGGTCAGTCCCATTCGGGGGGCAGCGGGGCAAGTTGAACGGCTGTTGTGCATTTCGCGAGATATTACCGCACGCAGGCAGAGCGAAGACAAACGCAAACAGGCGGAGGATCGTTTGCGGAAGAGTGAGGAGCGGCTATCTGCGATCTTTTCACAGGCAGCGGTGGGGCTTTCTGAGATCTCTCTAGATGGAAGTTTTCAGCGGGTCAACGATGAGCTATGCCGGATTTTGAGGCGATCGCGGGCGGAAACATTAGCGGTCAGCATACCCGATGTCACGCATCCTGAAGACGTGCTCAAAAGCTTAGAAGCCTTTCAACAAGTGGTTGAGACGGGTAAGTCAGTCTCGTTTGATAAGCGCTACCTGCGCTCGGATGGAACGACCGTCTGGGCGAACAGCAACCTCACCCGCCTCGACGATGAGCAGGGACATCCGAGCACCGTGCTGGCGGTCACCGTTGATCTGAGCGATCGCAAACAGGCAGAGGAGAACCTGCGGCAGTCGGAAGAGCGGTATCGAGCGATTGTCAACCAGGCAGTGACGGGCGTGGCGTACAGCGAGATTGGTGGCAACCTGACGATCGTGAATCAGAAATATTGTGATATCACGGGTTATTCTGCTGCCGAACTAAGTCAGTTGCGAATGGCTGACATTACCCATCCAGATGATTTGCCAGGTAATATCGAACTCTACAATCGCATGGTGACTGAAGGGACACCGTTTGAGATCGAAAAGCGCTATATCCGAAAAGATGGCTCGATCGTCTGGGTCAACAACTATGTCTCTCTGATCTGCGATCACACTGGGAAACCGCAATCGGTCGTGGCAGTGGTGCTAGATATCACTGAACGCAAACAAGCGGAAGAAGCCCTACGCGAATCCGAGCGAGAGAGCCGACGGCTGGAGGAGGAGCGCAACAAGCAGCTTGAGGTCTTCGATACAGTGCTGGCGCGACTCCAGGAGTTTGTGTATCTCTTTGACTTGGAAGGACGCTTCCGGTATGTGAACAAACCTCTTCTAGATCTGTGGGGGCTGACTCTAGATCAAGCGGTTGGCAAGAACTTCTTCGACCTGGGCTACCCGGACGAGCTTGTCAGGTTGCACGAGGCGCAGATCCGCCAAGTAATCGAGACAGCCCAGGCGGTGGAAGGCGAGTCCACCTACATCAACCCAGCAGGCGTGATAGGACAATACGAGTACACCTTCGTCCCCCTACTTGCTGCTGATGGCTCGGTTGAGGCGGTGGGCGGTCGAACGCAGGTTGTCACAGAGCGTAGGCAGGCTGAGGCGGCTCTGCGCGAATCGGAAGCAAAATATCGATCACTGTTCGAGTCGATGGACGAAGGCTTTTGCATCTTGCAGTTAATCTTCGATGAAGAGCAAAAGCCCATTGACTACCGCTTTATGGAGGTTAACTCCGCTTTTGAGCAGCAAGCTGGGGTAAAGAACGCTCTTGAAAAAACCGTTCGCGAGCTTGCACCCAATATTGAGTCATTCTGGATTGACCTTTACGGCACGGTTGCCCTGACGGGTGAGCCGAAGCGATTCATCGATTACTCTCAGGTCGTAGGTCGATGGTTTGACGTGAATGCCTTCCGCATTGGTGAACCGCATGAGCACAAGGTCGCGCTTCTTTTCAACGACATCACCAGTCGCAAACAAGCAGAAGAGAGGTTGCACCGTGCTGCCAAATTGGATGCGTTTCGCGTCTCTCTTGCCGACGCGCTCCGCGCCCTTGCTGACCCGGTAGAGGTTCAAGCAACCGCCAGTCGACTGCTGGGTGAATATCTTAGGGCCAACCGCGTGGTCTATTTCGAGGTTCGCGGCACGGATTATGTCGTTGAACGCGATTATGTCAATGGTGCCGCAGCACTCGCGGGTGGCTACCCCATTGATTCGTTCGGCTCTCAACTGCTCGCAGATTACCGCGCCGGACGTACCGTATGCGGGTCTGATGTGTCAACAGATCCCTACCTGTCTCCGGAGCAGCGATCGGCTTACACCGCCATCCAAATTGGTGCCTACATCGGCATCCCACTGATTAAGGACAGCGAGTTCGTTGCGGGTCTGGCAGTTCACACCGCTGAACCGCGAGCCTGGACGGAAGATGAAGTGGCGCTAGCCGAAGAAGTCGCCGAACGGACCTGGGCAGCAGTCGAACGTGCCCATGCTGAAGCAATTGTCGCAGCAGACCTCCAAGATACCCAGCGATTGCGCGAACTGGGGGCAAGGCTTGTGAGTGAAAGCGACATTCAAACCCTGTACCAAGAAATTCTGTCTACGGCGATCACGATCACCGAGGCAGATGCCGGCACAGTGCAAATCTTTGACGAAGCGACGCAAGATCTGGTGCTGCTCGCCACACAAGGCTTTGAGCAAACGATGATCGAGTATTTCTATCGAGTAAATGTAAGTTCTAATACGTCCTGCGGTATTGCCCTTAGGACAGGGACTCGCAGCTTCGTTGATTTCGATGGGCCAGAGAGTGAAGACCCCAGCGGTTCACTGCGACTGCATGTGGAAGCTGGGTATCTATCCGCGCAGTCCACTCCCCTGATCACCCGTGCAGGCAGACAGATCGGTATGGTTTCAACCCATTGGCATGAACAGCACCACCCCAGCGATCGCCAGTTGCGGTTTCTGGATCTGCTCGCTCGCCAAGCCGCTGACCTGATTGAACAACGCCAGACTGCTGCCGAACGGGAACAACTCTTAGCCCGTGAGCAAGTCGCCCGCACCGAAGCCGATCGCGCCAATCGGATCAAAGACGAGTTTTTGGCCGTGCTCTCCCATGAATTGAGATCGCCCCTCAATCCGATTTTGGGCTGGGCAAAACTCCTGCAGAACGGCAAGCTAGACGCAGCCAAAACCCAGCAGGCACTACAGACGATCGAACGCAATGCCAAATTGCAATCAGAATTGATTGAAGATCTGCTGGATGTTTCCCGGATTCTCCAAGGCAAGCTCAACCTGAACGTTAGTTCGATCAATCTGTCCTCCATCATCGAAGCGGCGATGGAAACAGTACGGCTAGCGGCAGAAGCCAAATCAATCCGCCTGGAAGCAAGCTTTGCGGAGACGGGTTTGGTTGCAGGTGATGCCACTCGGTTACAGCAAGTGATGTGGAATCTGCTCTCTAATGCCGTGAAATTTACGCCAGCAAGGGGACAGGTCAACCTTCAATTAGAGCAATTAGATTCCTATGCCCTAATCAGTATCAGCGATACTGGGCAAGGAATCGCGCCTGACTTTCTCCCCTATGTATTCGACTACTTCCGTCAAGCTGATGCAGCAACAACTCGAAAATTCGGAGGACTGGGATTAGGGCTGGCGATCGTGCGGCATTTAGTCGAACTACACGGTGGCACAGTTGCAGTCGAAAGTCCTGGGATTGGGAAGGGCGCAACCTTTACCGTCAGGTTGCCACTCATGCCTATCCAAGCGATCGCCGATCCGGATAGTCGATCGTCAGAGCCATCTTCTGACTTAAATGGGATTCAAGTCTTGGTTGTAGATGATGAACCGGATTCACGAGAGTTCGTGGCGTTTGTGTTGGAGCAAGCGGGCGCAACCGTACTTACTGCAACGACCGCTAGTGAAGCATTAACCCTGCTCATTCAAGCTAAACCAACGGTGCTGCTGAGTGACATCGGTATGCCAGATATGGATGGCTATATGCTGATGCGACAGGTGAGAGCGCTGCCACTCGAGCAAGGGGGACAAGTTCGGGCGATCGCGCTCACTGCTTATGCAGGCGACTTCAACCAGCAACAAGCCCTGCAAGCAGGATTTCAACAGCATCTCTCAAAACCAATCGAACCAGAGAGATTAATTCAAGTGATTTCTCGCCTAACTCAGTCTGCTGAGTGATCGCCTTGAAGCTTAGCAACACTCTACCTTCAGCTTTTCCTTTGGTTATAGCCCTCTCGCTATTCTAGTCTTTAGCTGAAAATGATTTATTTCGACATCGGCTTCACTCAGGGCAATTTGCGAAAGGGCAAGCGTCATGAGCGTTCCCAATAATGCTTGTATTGCGTCGATTCTAGATAAAATATAATTTTTAATTCAATATCTACAACTGTAGTGCTAGAGAAGATTAGGCTTCCCCACCTTACCATTTTTGCAACACAACCAATTTGAGACGATTCAATCCCTCTCTGTTCTCCAGAATATTTTTTAGGTTCAAAGTTCCCAAAATTAGCTCATTCTAGCGGGCGCGATAAACTGTGCATTTTACGACTGATTCAGGCTTGACTGAACTGAAGTAGATTCCGTAAAATCACTCTCGACTCACTGAGTATAATTTTACACAATGCTTGCTTAGTGAGAGTAAAAAACTACTCCGCTTAATGTCACCCTCAACACGCATTTCAGTGTGGGAGTTATGAGCCAAAACTATTTTGCTTTCCTCGGTAATGCTACTTTAGCAGCCGCTATTCTCGTGCTTGCTCAAGCTAAAGGTGTTTCAGCAACACCTCCACAAATTGGTCAACTCGATGCAGCTTCGGTGGCTTCACAATCTCATGTACAGCCGCTTGCTGATGCCAGCAGCCAATTGAAAGATGACGACAAGAAAGAACATGAGGATGACGAGGTCAAGAAGCTGCCCAAATCGGTTTCTTCTGCTGTTCTCAAGGATGCAGCAAACCGGACTGGTGCAGATATCGCGACCTTGCGGATTGTTAACGTCGAACAGTACGACTGGTCTAATAGCTGCTTAGAATTAACCAGCGGACAAATGCGTTGCCTTCAAGCAATGGCGCAAGGCTATAAAGTCGTTGTGATGCGCGAGCAGCAGTATTGGGTCTACTACAGCAGCGCATCTGGTTCGATGGTCTCCTACGACGAAGCAATGTCCCAAAGGCTGATTGCCCAATCCACTGCTGAGGTTACTCGATCGCAAACCGCAATGAGCACCAGCACTCAGAGTATGAGTATGACCAGCACTCAAAGCATGGGCACTCAGAGTATGAGCAATGCTGAAACTATGGCTAGTGCAGAACAAAGCTCCAGCAGCACAGCTTCAATGTCACAAAGTAGCACCACAACTGCTACCAGCGCGACAATGATGAGCTTTACAGATGTCTCGACAAGCTACTGGGCGAGTTCATTTATCTCTGAACTGGCTAAGCTGACGATCGTTGAAGGCTTTCCAGATGGCAGTTTCCGCCCTGAGGAAGTCATGACCAAAGCACAATTTGCAGCAGTGATTCGCAAAGCCTTTGAGCAGGCTAAAATGCGAAACGCGATCGCGTTTCAAGATGTTTCTGAGAGCTACTGGGCTTACAGCGCCATCAGCAAAGCGTACGAGATGGGTTTCTTGGGTGTAAACGCAGAGAATCAATTCAACCCAAACAGCCGTCTCACCCGCCTAGACATCTTGGTTGCGTTGGCAACTTCACTCAATTACACGACAGTAAGCGGCTCTGTTGAGAAGATTTTGTCAGTGTACAGTGATGCAGCAACTATTCCTGTCCAGTATCGCTCTTTGATTGCTGCTTTGACAGAGCGAGGAATTATTGTCAGCTATCCCCAAACCAGCCGGCTTGACTTAACTCGTGTGGTGACTCGATCAGAAGTCAGTGCCTTCGTCTACCAATTCCTAGCAAGCACTGGGAAAGTTGAAAAAATTTCCTCCCCCTATATCATTCAATCAGAAGAAATCAGCAGCCGTTCTAAGCCGACGGGCAAGCAGCACTGCAATCAGGGAATCGGAAATGGATCAGAAGGGTGCGATCCTGGTAACTCTCGTCCTCACGGTGGTAGTAACGATGAAGCTGGAAGAACACCTGGAAATCGCTAGACGGTGTTGTGCACTTTGAAAGCGAATTGTAACAAACTGTTTGGCCATCAAGATGACAAACATAACTATACCTAACCCTAGCAGGGTTAGGTATAGTTAGCCTAAGTCAGGGAGGCGGCTCCCTGACTCGGCTTCAGAATCGGACATGATTCGTTAAAATCATCTGGCTCCTCTCCAACTTGAGTCGGTGTAAAGCTAGACACAGTAGCTAATAATTTCGCCAGGATAGCGATGACGGGAATACATGGGTAAGCGGATGCGAACGGAGTTGAAGCAGTACGATTATTCTACATTCCGGTTAACCTGACAATGCCAGGGAAACATAGCCTTTTAGATTCAGGGCAGAATCTTATAATCGCATCAAACTCCCCCGCCAATTACACTCCCAGGAAACTGCTAGAAGTAATGCTAGATGCTTGAACTCCAATTAGAGAAGCAAGTTTCTCTGCTCCCGCTCTAATTAGCGTATTGCTGCCGTCTTGTAATACTGTGAGGTCGCTGTAATGTAAGTTAAGCCAGCCATTAGGTTAAAGCGAGTCGAGCCTGCTGAGTAATTGTAGAGGGTGTCAATTCCACTGCCACGAGTCAACGCGATCGTATCTTGACCACCGCTTAGGTAGATCGTGTCATTTCCTAAACTGCCATCGATCAGGTTGATACCAGAACCAACATAGATCGTGTCGTTGCCAGCTCTACCATAGATGGTGTTGTTACCACCATAGGCAGATTTTATCGTTGCCGTTGCCGCCATCGATGTAGTCATTGCCAATCGCACCATATAGCTCATCGTTGCCATCTCTACCTAGCAGAATGTCATTGCCGCCATTTCCATAAATTTTGTAGTTGCCAGAACCAGCGTAGATCGTGTCGGCTCCAGCAGTGCCCTGAAGAGTGCCGTTTTTAACAGTGCCTCGAATCAAATTGGCAGGGTTGATCGCGATCGTGATGGTATCGGTATCAGTCTTAGCTCCCTCTGCTCCAGTGTTACCCAAATCATTGGTTTGAATGGTGAGGGTAACAGAGCCATTAATCACGGATGGGGCATCTGGAGTAAACTTCAAGCCATTGAGAGCATTATTAAGGTCAGTTAATGTCCCTTGAATCGTGATTGCAGCCGAGTTGTTGCTACCATTGATCACCGTCAGTCCATTGGTGTTGCCTAAGCTTAAAAAGCCGTTATTAACTGACAGTTTGATCTGCTCCGCACCACCATTCGCATCGACATCATTGATAGAAATCATATTTCCTTCTATCGAAGAGAAGGTTAGGAAAGAATCCTGAATCGCGGTTTGAGCACTAGGAACCATATTGATGGGAGCGTCGTTGACAGGGTTGATGGTTAGGCTAGAAACTGCGCTCTCTTTGCTGAAAGCGGTTGATCCCCCGTTCAAGCTGGTATCTACTTTGTTTCCAGCCGTGCCACTGGTTTGATCCCAAGCTCGGAAGTTGAGATTGATCGTGCCGTTATAATCAAGCGCAGGGTTGAACCGCACCAGGGTATTGGCATCTATCAGCAAGGCTGAGTTATCGTTGACACTGCCAAAGTCAGTCCAGCTTGTACCGCTGTTGATGGAGTATTGCCAGGAACCAGAACCTGTTGTTCCGGTAACGGCAATCCCCTGCAAGGCTCTAGCATCCTGGTCAGCAATCGAGTTCGCCAGGATTGTGGAGAGGCGCGTCCCAGAATTGATAGCTGGATCTTCATTGATCGCGACGAAGTTTTGTACCTGAATGGAATTGAGGACAGGGGCATCATTCAGATCGTTAATGGCGATCGTCAGAACCTTGTCTAAACTCAATCCACCCTGATCGGTCGTACGTACTCGAATGCTGTAGGTAGACTTTGTTTCAAAATCTGGGGAGAGATTGATTTGCAATTGATTGCTGCTAATGGTGAATTTGGTGTTGTCAGTATCTCCAGTTCCAGAAACCAGACTGTAGGTGAAGGCGTTACCCGGATCAGGATCGGTTGATGAGAATGTGCCAACAATTGTGTTCGCCGAAACGTTCTCATCAATGCTTGTTGTGCTCAAGGCTAGAGCGGTAGGAGCACTGTTAAAGAGGAATCGAGCGACTGAGGGATCATGATCGCTGACTTGATCAACAAACTCAGAGTTAATGTGAACAACATCAAACCCATTTAATTGATTGAGCAGATTTTTGCTCACTAAGATGTGATCCAGCGTCTGAGCATTCCCTTCAAAGTTGTAGGTATACCGTTCGTTTGCAGGCAACGTTTCAATCAGATTATTGAGTCCACCACTTTTGAGAATGTTGAGTGGATTGGAAAACTCAAAGTCATTCAAGTCGCCAGCAACAATAACGTTGGCGTTAGGGTTAATCGCTAAAATACTTTGAACAAAGTTTCTGACGATCGTTGCCTGCTGATTGCGCTGCGCTTCACTACTTAAGGTTCGCGGTTGATTAGGAACCAAATAGGGGTTGATCGCCTCCCTTTGAGTTGAAGTGGTTGCCAATGACATAAACGGTCTGTCCGTTGAAAACAAACTCACCAACTAAGGGTTTACGGCTCGCATTGAAAGCAGAATTGGTAGGGTCAATCAGACCAGGGCTAACAGACAGATCAGGAATGCCATCATTTCCGATATCTGTGACGGTGGTGTTGGAGGTTGAGGTGCCATCCGGACGATCGACAAATGTAACCCGTTGTGAATTGTACAGAAACCCAACTCGGATGTTTCCACCCGGTTCTCCACCATTGGTGTCATCGACCGGATTAATCTGACGATATTGGTAGGTGGGACCTCCTGCCGCTGCGATCGCGTTGATCAAGGTCTGATAAGTCGCGCTCGCATCAACTACAGAATCATTCGTTGAACCATTATTGTCCTGAATTTCTTCAAGATTGATGATGTCGGGAGATTTTAGATTTGTGACAATCGCACTCGCCAGCCCGTTGAACTTAGCAGCACCATCTCCCGGATCAAGGTTCTCGACGTTGAAGGTCGCAACCGTAAGCCGATTAGGATCGGCCACGAGGGAGGTAACTTCCTTAGTCAAAGAACTGGGAGCTACGACCGTTGGCGCCGTAGAGGGCAACACTTCATAGTTGTTGAAGTTATAGTTCACCACACCTACGATCGTGCCGAGTTTCGCTCCAACATTGACATTAGGCGTTCCACCAGTAAACAGATTGTCATCAATTTGAATCCGTTCCGGGTTGAAGTCGGTTGGGCTAATCAGGCTGCCGCCGCGTGCAGTTTGGCTAGTCGCATTAGCGCCGTTGTCTGCCAATACCCAGACTTCGCCAAAGCTATTGGTAGGGCTGGTAGTAAAAGGGTTATTAATCTGCACCCGCATCCCTTCCAGACTTTCGTAAAAGTCGATGCCATCCTGCGCTGGATCAAAGATGCCATTGTTTTCCACATTGCTGGCATCGTTTTCAATTACAGATGTTGGAATGATGCGCCCTCCGTTGCCTAGAACGATCGTGGCAGGCAGCGCGTTACCGGACGATATTTTGTTAATGGCGGGATTGGTAATCTGCGTTGTCGTCAAGTTATTGGTATTGTTACCAGGACGGAATTCAGTGACTCGACCACTGACCTGCACAGCGTCACCCACAACAACCGTTGGACGAGAACTGGTGAAAACAAAGATACCTTCCGAGGTGCGGATGTCATTGTCGGCAATGGGATCTTGTAAATAAAATCCATTACTCGCAACAGCGGTGACAACCCCTTGGGCATTGTTCACATCTTTGCCATTGAAGGAGGAAATGTGACCAGCGCCTTGAATGTCACTAATCCGAACAGGTGGCGTAAACTCAAACACTGCTACGGTTTGGCTGACTTCATTTGCAGTCACAAGCAAGGGTTTACCCGTGGGACTATCTGCCGCTGAGATGAATGTAAGACCCTCTGGACTCACATCTGCTGGAGAGTTAACATACTCAATGAATTGGGGCTTCGTCGGGTCGGTGACTTCGTAAACTACCACATCTCCCGTTCGCTCCAAACCAATGAAGGCATAGGTACGATCGTTCACAACGCCAATGACCACACCTTCTGGTTCTGGTCCTTTGTTATCGCTGCGAGTATCGAAGTTTGGTGACGTAAAACTGCCATCGGAGTTGAAAATGCTCGGAACCTGAGCAGCGGTGATGCGCTCCAATTGATCCCCACTATCAAAGACCTGATTTCCACTCGCATCCCAGATAGAGAAAGACCTTGCACCAGGCACTTCGATGCGATCGATATCTCCATCCCCATCAATATCTCCGGTTGCATTCGTTAACTGCAGTCGACCCAAATTAGCATTCTGCTTCAAGGTTGCTGCATTAGGAAACACAGTGGGATCGAGAACATAGCTGCTGCTGCCAACCCGTACTTCTTCGTTAAATCCAGGATAGCTACGGGAATCTCCTTCATTCGCCGTGATGTAGTAGGTCTGACCATTGACGGTAAAGCTTGCGATCGCATCAGGTTGATACAATCCAAACACAGGCACATTGCGAATGTTAATGCCACCATCTTGATCGCTTGGATCGATGCCGTTACCAGGAAGATTATGATTTTTTACTCCTAGAGGCTTAATGTCAGTCACGGTTGCAGTTGCGATGTCTACGATCGCGATCGCATTGTTTTCCTGTAAGGTGACATAAGCTTTAGTGCCATCTCCGGAGAACGCGATATATTCCGGTTCTAAATCTTGAGCAACTGTGGCTCCTGGAGCATAAATTCGCACACCTGCTGCCTTCAAAGCATTAATTTGGCTATTGAATGCTGTAAAGCCAGCCGTTTGCACCGTTACATTCGCAACACCATTTGCCAAATTGATAATACTGATCGAGCCTTCGGGGTCAAACGAGTTCGCTTGTCCGTAACTGTTAGGTTCTCCTTCATTTGCCGTCAGCACCTTGGCTCCATCCGGCGCGAAGGTGAGCATATCCGGCAGGTAGCCAACCTCGATCGAATTTAGAAAACTGCCATCGGATGCCTTAAAGAAACTTACTCGTCCCGGCAATTGAGCATTAGTCGTCGTATTTTGAATCGCATAGGCAACGGCAACAATGCCATTTTTGGTTGCCACACTGTTGGGAATGGCTGCTGTTCCTGTAGGCGGCGTAAAGCCAGGTGCGAGGGTACCGATCGGAGTCAGTGCGCCTGTGTTGCTGATATTGTAGATGTCAACCGTCGCTCCAGCGACTGCAAACAAGCGTTGGCTACCTGGATCAAACGCCGGAATCTCTGCGCCATTGGGACTGTTCAAGCCTCCGACTTTCTTGAGCGATCCGGTGGTGTTATTAGCGATCGTCACTGTAGCACTGCTCGTTGACCCCAGATCGTAGGCGGCTCCATCCACCAAATTCAGAATGACGGTTTCGTTACCTTCAGCGGTGTTGCCATCATTCACAGGAGTAATCGTCAGGGTCGCGGAGCCTTGACCTGCTGGAATGGTTACTGTTCCAGGTAAGTTGTTGTAATCGCTGCCATTGGTTGAGGTTCCTCCCGCTGTGTAGGTAACAGTCAACGCTGCCGTTGTATCTCCTGTTCGAGTGACCGTGAAGCTACCAGTATTCACCGTCGTACCCGATTCGGCTGCATTGACATCTGTCGCAGTAATACTGACGCTGGGAACTAACGGAGCATCGTTATCTGCGATCGTAATGTTTTGAGCCGTTGTGTTCCCAAGTACAAGTCCTGCGGAGGGATTACTAATAGAGTTGTTGGGGAATAAGAGATAATAATCAAGGCTGCATCAACTACGTCTCATGCTAAATCTTGAACGTGCCTTAAACCAAGACCGCTTGCTACGAGCCTTGACTGGGTTAAACCGAAAAGCCTTTGATGCGCTGCTGCCGAGCTTTGAGCAGGCTTACGAGGCAAGCCGCAATGCGGCAAAGCCTGTGCGAAAACGGGCAAGGGGCGGCGGACGCAAAGCGAGA
>NZ_JAMPLL010000043.1:0-26705 GCF_039962495.1 Leptolyngbya sp. AS-A5
TGCCAGACCAGCCGACGAAGACGAATCTGTCGCGTTTGAGCCAGTCGTCGAGGGCATCAAAGATGCCGCGTTGCGCTGGCGCGCGACCTACTGCGATGGTCATTTGAAAAATCCTCTAGCTATACGAAAAATTACGGGCTGTCTAGAGTGAACGAGTTTATATGCCTATACATAATAGGAGAAATTAGAAAATTTACAAACCGATACGTGGAATCTCAGCTAACTTTTTTTGAACTTTCCTACGATCGCCAATCAAAATAGGAGTTTTAGCATTTTCGATCCGGATCTGATTCCTGAGAAAGTTCAATTGTCAATAAGTACCTATACTTATGTTTACTTACGCTTACAAAGCGTTGTAGGGAGTATACTAGATAGGGTTGTTTTTAAGATTGTAAAACGCTCTGGGTACGGTTCAGACCGCTTACAGAGTGGAAGTCTTGAAAGTTTTTTAGGTAGCACAAGCGCTATGGCGGCACAAACCACCTCTTCAGAAAATCTTGTTTTGCGTCAGCCGGTCTTAGGGGCACGGCGATTTAGTAACTACTGGTGGGCGACGATCGTGTCGATCGGAGCCAGTGGATTTTTTCTTGCTGCAATTTCGAGTTACACAAAAGTTAATTTGCTGCCGTTCTCTGATCCGACCGAGCTTGTGTTTGTTCCTCAAGGTTTGGCAATGGGCTTTTATGGGACGGCTGGATTACTGCTGGCAACTTACTTATGGTTGACGATCGCTTGGAACTTGGGCGGCGGATACAACGAATTCAATAAGGAAACCGGAGAGGTCAAAATTTTTCGCTGGGGCTTTCCCGGAAAAAATCGACGGGTGGAAGTTGACCTGAAAACCTCGGATGTGCAAGCGGTGAAAGCGGTGTTACGAGAAGGTGTGAATCCGCGACGCTCTCTTTATCTCCGAGTGAAAGGGATGCGGGATATTCCCCTGACGCGAGTGGGGCAACCGCTGACATTAGCGGAATTAGAAAATGAAGCGGCAGGGTTAGCTCGATTCCTGGGTGTGCCGCTTGAAGGACTGTAAATGCTGATGTGCAAGAATAACGAAGAGGTTTGTGGAGCCAAGTTCTACAAACCTTTTTTGTCGATTTAAGCTGATGGAATATGCGTAAGATGTTAGATGGTCTGTTGGGATAGGTGATTTAAAATGCGGACAAAATTTCAAAACTGGGTTGCGTGCTCGTTGATCGTCGGGATGGTTGCGCTGACTGGATGTAATGGACAGCCGCAGACCTCGGCTGCACCGACCGGCTCACCAAGTCCTAGTAGCCCCGCTCCGACTGCAACTGCGACTTTTTCTCCTCAAGCCGGTGGGCTACCCCGATTGCAGGGAAAAGCGACGGTCGTAATCACGGTGAAGGGTTCACCAATCACGATGGAGCTTGATGGGACAAGTGCGCCAATTACAGCAGGAAATTTTGTCGATTTGGTAAATCGCAAGGTTTATGACGGACTAGTGTTTCATCGCGTCGTGAGAGAGCCACAGCCATTTGTAGTGCAGGGGGGCGATCCTCAAAGTAAGAATCCGAATGTGCCTCTCGATCGTCTGGGAACCGGTGGATTTATTGACCCAGCGACGCAACAACCCCGCGATGTTCCCCTTGAAATTACGCCGCAGAAGGCGAATGAACCAATTTATAGCCGGACATTTGCTGAAGCGGGCATCGACGTTCCACCGAAGCTCAGACATACTCGTGGTGCAGTAGCAATGGCTCGATCGCAGGCTCCCGATTCTGCCTCTTCTCAGTTCTACATTACCCTAGCGGACTTGCCGTTCCTGGATGGAAACTATGCAGTGTTTGGGTATGTGACTCAGGGAATGGAAACCGTTGACAAGATTCAACAGGGCGATCGTATTGAGTCGGCAAAAGTAACCCAAGGGTTAGAGAATTTAAAGACAAGTAGTACTGCGAGTCCCTCTCCAAGTCCAGCCGGAAGTCCTTCTCCGAGTCCGACGACTTCGCCTTAAATGTCTGTTGTTGTAACTGGAGTGGGTTTAGCGTCAGCATTAGGAAATCTGGCGCAGACTTGGGAAGGATTGGTAGACGGACGATCGGGCATTCAGTTCTACCAGCCTTTTTTAGCCTTGGAGCCACGACCGATCGCGCTGATTGGCAAATATCCCGCTGAGATTCTGGACTTAACGCGCCAAGTTGTTTTAGATGCTATGAACGATGCTGGATTAACAGCACCGTTGTGCGAGTGCGGTATCGTCGTCGGGTCGAGTCGGGGAAATCAGGCGCAGTGGGAAAAGTTAACCGCAGGAGAAGGTGAATTTCTAAACTGGTTGAATACTTTGCCGAATGGAAGCGCGATCACTACGGCTCAATTGGTTGGGTCTCAAGCGATCGTGCTTGCTCCGATGGCGGCTTGTGCAACGGGACTTTGGGCAATCGCACGGGGAGCAGAATTGATCCGCAGTGGGCAATGTGAGCGCGTGATTTGTGGGGCGATCGAAGCTCCGATTACGCCGCTAACGCTGATCGGATTTCAGCGAATGGGGGCACTAGCAAAAGATGGGGCGTTTCCGTTTGATGTCGATCGACAGGGCTTGGTGCTAGGTGAGGGCGGTGCAATTTTTGTGCTGGAGTCCGAAACGGTGGCACAACGAAGAAATGCCAAAATCTATGGTCGGGTTTTGGGGTTTGGGCTGACGGCAGATGGTTATCATGTCAGTGCGCCAGAGCCGGAGAGCCGAGCCGCGATCGTGGCTGTGAAACAGTGTCTTGAGCGGAGTTCTCTGAAAGCTCAAGAGGTTGATTACATTCACGCACACGGAACGGCGACGCAGCTAAACGATCTCAACGAAGCACAGTTGATCCAGCACTGTTTTTCCGATTCTGTTTGGGTAAGTTCGACGAAAGGAGCGACAGGGCATACACTTGGCGGATCTGGGGCATTGGGAGCAGCATTTTGTTTGATGGCGTTGAAACATCAGATAGTGCCGCCGAATGTGGGGATGAGAAACGGGGAATTTAAGCTAGCGATCGCGACATCGGCTGAATCGACGGAATTAAGAAACGTTCTGTGCTTCAGTTTTGGATTTGGGGGACAAAATGCGATCGTGGCATTCGGTCGATAATTTACGATAGAGAAACGATCACGGTGAACGAATGTCAGTCACAGAAGAGATTTTAGCCAAGATTCCAGGAAATTCCTTGGAAGGATTACGTCGAGTCGATGCCTTATGGAAAGAGGTGCGAGGAGGTTCGATGCCCGTTCCACAGGCGGTTGAAGTGAAGGATCAGCCTTTAGATTCAGTGGATTGGGATGCCGTGATTTGTGGCGGAACGTTGGGAATTTTACTGGGTGCGGCATTGGTTCAGAAGGGTTGGCGAGTAACACTGATCGAGCGAGGAGCTTTAAAGGGGCGAGAGCAAGAATGGAACATTTCTCGCCAGGAATTAGAGGTGTTTATAGAGTTAGGATTGCTGACTAAAACGGAGTTAGAAGCTGCGATCGCAACTCAATTCAATCCCGTCCGGATCAGCTTTTCTGAGGATAATCAGATTTTTGTTAAGAATGTCCTAAATACTGGAGTTGATCCAGCGTATTTACTAGAAACGCTAAAACAATTATTTCTCAAAAATGGCGGTAATCTAATCGAAAATACGCCCTTTGAAAGTGTACAAATTCATCCGAATGGAGTGTGTATCAATCAGTCACTAACTGCCCATTTGATGCTAGATGCGATGGGGCATTTTTCACCGATTGTTCAACAAGCAAGACAGGGAAAGAAACCAGACGGAGTTTGCTTAGTGGTTGGAACTTGTGCAAAGGGATTTGAACAAAATGAGGCGGGGGATTTGATTGCATCTTTTACGCCAATTCAGAAACAGTGCCAGTATTTCTGGGAGGCTTTTCCTGCAAGAGACGGAAGAACCACTTATCTATTCACTTATTTAGATGCGGATCGCGATCGATTTTCACTAGAAACGCTATTTGATGACTACCTCAAACTTTTGCCTGAGTACCAAAACATTGAACTTGAGCAACTCGAATTTGTTAGGGCATTGTTTGGTATCTTTCCCTGCTATCGTGAAAGTCCTCTACATCTAGAATGGGATCGAATTTTGCCGATCGGGGATAGCAGTGGCAGCCAATCGCCCCTTAGCTTCGGTGGCTTTGGAGCAATGGTGCGGCACCTGAAACGATTAACCAATGGGATTGATCAGGCGCTACGATGCCAAAGGCTCGATCGTTCATCTTTAGCGCTGCTGCAACCTTATCAGCCAAATTTATCAGTCACCTGGCTATTTCAGCGATCGATGAGCGTTGGCATAAATCAAAAAGTGAATCCCGAGCAGATTAATCAATTACTGATGGCAGTTTTCTCGGAGATGCAACAGTCCGGTGAGCAAGTTTTGAAGCCTTTTTTGCAGGATGTCGTTCAGTTTATGCCACTTTCTCAAACCCTGCTTAGAACAGCAATTGCTCATCCAGGGTTGGTTTTGAAGATTATTCCCCACGTTGGCGTTTTAGCTCTGCTAGATTGGATGCTGCACTATTTTAATTTGGCAATTTATACCGTCTTGTCTGCGATCGCGCCAAAACTAAAACCTTGGATTGAAGCACTATCGCCCGTTCAGCAATATGTTTGGAATCGGTGGGTGGATGCCTGGCAATACGGTTCAGGAAATGATTACGTAGGACATTAAGGAATGGAATTCTCGCTGGCTCGACAACGTTTTTATCAGGAAGTGCGTCAGGATGATGAAGAGATCAACCTAGAAAAAGCAGCCCTTTATATTGCACAAGAAGAGTACCCAGAATTAGAGGTTGATTATTATTTGAAAGCACTTGATCAAATGGCAGTAGAGATTCAAGCTAGGCTTCCAGAAGAACCCTATCCGCTGCGAATTGTTCAAACAATTAATCAGTATTTGTATAAAGATTTAGAATTTCATGGAAATTCTGAAGATTATTATGACCCGCGGAATAGCTTTTTGAATGACGTGATCGATCTCAGAACTGGAATTCCAATTTCACTAGCATTGTTGTATTTAGCGATTGCAAAACGCATTAATTTTCCGATGATTGGAGTTGGAATGCCGGGGCATTTTCTCATTCGTCCTGCGGTGAATGAAGACATGGAAATTTTTGTGGATGCGTTTCATGAAGGAGAAATTCTGTTTCCGCAAGATTGCCAAGAGCGATTAAACCAGCTTGCCGGACAGCCTGTTGAAATGCGTCCCAAGTTTCTAGAAGCAGTGACCGCAAAACAATTTTTGGCGCGAATGTTGACCAATCTAAAGGGCATTTATTTAAACCAAGGCAAAATTGGAAAATGCCTTACCATGATTGAAAGAATTTTGATTCTGTTTCCCGACGCGCCGTTTGAGCTACGTGATCGCGGCATCATCTATTTTCAAACCCATCGCTGGATTGAAGCTCGCCAAGACTTAGAGGCTTATCTCGATAACGTTCCAAACGCGAACGATCGTGATGTGATTGAACAATTGCTCGATCGCATCGAAGGCAGTTAGCTTAAGGTTTCTGCCACTCGCTTTAATCGGCGCAATTGCGCCTGCATATCTTCTTGTGTCCACTTTGCCGCAAATTGGTTAAATCCGAAGCGCACGATCGCGTTGGGAATCTCGAATTCAAATCGATTGATCAGGCGCGTTCCCTTGTTTTCGGGATTGCATTCCCAGAGATCGCGCCCCTTAAAGAATCCCTCAAATTGCCACACGACTAAACCGGGTTGCCGCTCCGCAACGACACTTTTAAGTGCAGGTTGTAACACCGGAATTTGAATCACAAAGCGGCTCTCGCTGCCAACTTCGGTAGACCAATGATTGATCGGTTCGCAGCGCAATGCTGGATTCAGCCAACGGTGCATCAACTTTAAGTCAGTAAAGCAGCGCTCTACATTGGTTGCACTGGCTTGAATTAGAATTGATTGCTCGAAAACTTGTGGCTCCACCGATTTCTCTCCTGCGATCGATTCCTTTTATTGTCTCTGAATTCGCAAACCTAGCTTGATCGTTCGACCTCTCTCTCTGGACTGAAGAAAAAACAATTTAGGAAATGGGATACTCTCCACTAACTTGTGCGACTCAGCAATTTTTGTCGAGTTAAAACGCGAGCCTAGCAAACTGGCATCGTCGATCGATTATCCAGACACTTCATAGAAAATTCAAAAAAGTGTTTCCAGGAGCTTTTCTCTAACGAGAGATACGAGTACGCTTATGGTGCAACCGTGATTTTAGGGAGAAACCGCTGAACGTTGAGCAAACCGTCTGCAGTTTTACGGTGGACAGCTCTAATATTCAGCAACTGATTTATTCTCCTTAGGGCAACGGTTGGCATAGATCTACAAAAGCGATCGATTCGGCGCTTTTTGAAAGCGAAAGGATTTATCAAAACATCATGAATGAGTTCTGGCAACATCTTGATCAGTTCAGCGACATGTCGCGATTTGCGGGAAATTTTCAATTCGCCCAACTCCCCCCTGGAGAGGCACCATTCGGCTACATCCAAGGAATTAATGTCGCTGAGTTAATCATCAAGCTCGGCGGGGCGCTGCTTGTCCTATTAATTGGAGCACTGGTCGCTGTCTTCGTATCGAGTGTTGTGCGCGGATTGCTGAAGCGAACCACACTCGATAATCGACTCGCAGACTGGGTTGCTGGCGGACGAGGACGAGCAAATTTTAACGTTGAAGGTTTGATTTCAACGATCGTCTTCTGGATCATAATGATCCTGGCTGTAGTCGCTGCTTTAAATGCGCTTGGGTTAAACACAGTTTCACAGCCGCTCAATAATTTTCTCAATCAAATTTTCGCCTTTCTCCCGCAGTTGGGTGCGGCTGCACTCTTAGTCGGATTGGCTTGGGTTGTGGCGACGCTTGCGAAAACGATCGTCGTTCGCACCTCGGAATCGTTTTCTTTAGATGAGAAGCTCACTGAGCCAAGTGACGATCCGTTAGCGACCCCTCCCTTTCGGCTCAGTGAGACGTTAGGCAATGCGGTTTACTGGTTTGTTTTCCTATTTTTCTTGCCGCTGATTTTAGGCGTACTGAATTTGCAAGGCCCGCTCCAGCCGGTTCAGAACCTGCTGAATGATATCTTGAGCGCCCTTCCCAACATTATTAAAGCGTTGGCGATCGCGGTGGTGGGTTGGTTTATTGCTCGAACAGTGCGGGGAATTGTCACAAACTTGCTGAGCGCGATCGGGACAGATCAAGTAGGAGCAAGAATTGGACTAAACCGAGCCAGAGGCGGTCAATCGCTGTCCTGGATTTTGGGCACGATCGTCTATGTGTTAATTCTGATTCCAACTGCAACTGCCGCGCTCGATGCACTCAGGATTCCAGCGATTTCGGTACCTGCAACCGCAATGCTGAATCAAGTGCTAAACGCATTGCCGTTGATCTTCACCGCCGCAGCAATCTTAGCGATCGCTTATGTAATCGGCAAGTTTGTTGCCGATTTGGTATCTAGCATTCTCGCAAGTATTGGATTCGATAATCTCTTTTATTGGCTAGGGCTGCAATCGGCACCTTACACACCCAAGGTTCCACCCGAACAGTACAGTACCGAGTTTCAAACCGGCGAGACGCTGCCACAGGTGAGTCAACCCATAGATCAACAGAAAATGGCAGTACGATCGCCGTCTGAAATCGCGGGCATCATTGTTTTGGTTGGAATTCTGCTGTTTGCGACCGTTGCGGCGGTGGATGTGCTGCAAATCCAAGCCTTAACGGCGATTATTTCTGGCTTGCTTTACATTTTCGGGCGCATTTTGTCTGGGCTAGTCGTGTTTGCGGTTGGATTGTACTTCGCTAATTTGGCGTACAGCTTGATTACCAGTTCTGGCAGCCGGCAGTCGAAACTGCTGGGTCAGACAGCGCGAGTTGCGATTCTGGGGTTTGTCGCAGCGTTAGCGCTTCAGCAGATCGGGATTGCACCCAATATTGTGAATTTGGCGTTCGGGCTGTTGCTAGGTGCGATCGCGGTGGCGATTGCGATCGCGTTTGGTCTCGGCGGTCGGGATGTCGCGGGTGAGCAGTTGCGCGAGTGGTTGAAAGACTTCAAGCGTTAGTGTGCGAGGGTGACAGACTTTCGTGCTGACTCAGGTGGGGAGTGGGGTGTTGCTCCTTTTTTAGCCCCTACTCCCCGATCCCTAGTCCTTTTAGCCTTCACAACTTAAACAGGAGCGCTCCATCAAGCTCACCTCTTTCTAAGATCCCGCGATTTCTCGGAGGAAGCAACCTGATTTCGGGTGTACAAGGGTGGAGTTGATTTCCCGTGTCGATCGTTATGGCTCAAGCCCTGAATCGTCCGTCGCCCTCTGTCCCTACCCGTGATGACTCTCAATCTGTGCCAGCAGCGCTAATCCAACTGCGTCAGGTGAGCAAAACTTACCCGAACGGAAGTTCTGCGCTCTCCGGCATTTCGCTCGACGTGAAAAGCGGCGACTTCTTGTTTATTACAGGGCCTTCCGGCTCCGGGAAATCAACTCTTCTTAAATTGCTCTATGGCGCAGAACTGCCCTCTGAAGGCGAAATTTTTGTCGATCGTCAAAATCCTGCTCGTCTACGCGGCAATCAACTCGCCTTTTTGCGCCGTCGCATCGGTGTTGTGTTTCAGGATTACAAGCTGATTCCGCGTCGAACCGTGGCGGAAAATGTCTCGTTTGTTCTCTGGGCGCAGGGGTATTCTCGTCCTGAAATTCAGCGGCGCTTACAGCCTGCTCTGAAAATGGTAGGTCTGGTTCACAAAGCAGATTGTTTTCCAGAAGAGCTTTCTGGTGGGGAACAGCAGCGGGCAAGTATTGCGCGGGCGATCGTCGGAACTCCCCCGATTGTCCTAGCCGATGAGCCGACCGGAAATCTTGATCCAGAAAATTCGTTGCAAGTGGTTAAGATTCTTAAAAAGCTAAATCAAATTGGGGTTACGGTTTTAGTGACAACGCACGATGAAAATCTGATTCGGCAAGCAAATGATCCGGTCGTGCAAATTCGCAACGGTCAGCTGTATCACAGGGTGTAGCTGACTTTTTCTAGCCAGTCAAAAATCTGGTCAAGCTGGTTCAGCGTCACTAAACCATACTGCCATAACACCATTGGAAGAGGTGTAAGTTCCGGTTGACTGTGCTTGACCGCAAAATCGATCGCAGAGATGGGAAGCGCAAGTTCTTCCCGGAGAAACCGAATTAATTCTGACCGCTTTTTCGTTTCCATGTTGCCGCCCTGCTGTATGAGAAACAATTTAACTTATGTAAACAAACTTCATCAATCTCAAAATCATCCAAAGGTTCAGGCTTTTCAATCCAGAACTGTGACTGCACTCTATCCTCGAAAATACTTAAACACTCGATTGAGTATTCAGTCCCATTCGCTAAACTTCCGTAGTTATCCCGATTGCAAAAAGCGATTTCAGCATTTAAGCAGCAAAAGCGATCAAATCATAAAGGAGAGATACAATACTTTGCGAAATCGGTTACGTTTCCGTGTGCCAAAGGCATCGCAATCTCAATGTTTTTATTTTTCTCCAAACTACTGCCCCTGTTTATTTACCCGCTGGGCTTAAGCTGCTTGCTGCTGCTGCTCACGTTGGTTTTGATATTGCAAAAGCGATCGCGCTTAGCCTTAATCCCCGTCACGCTCACCTTTTTAATTCTGTTGCTGAGTTCAAGCCCTTGGGTCAGCGACGCGATTGTGAAAACTTTGGAATATCAGTACATCACGGAAGGCGAACTGCCGACCGCAGATGCGATCGTGGTGCTAGGCGGCTCAACGGGAGCGGCGCTACCGCCTCGCCCCTGGATTGAAGTTCAAGAGGAAGGCGATCGCGTTCTCTACGCAGCAAAGCTCTATCGAGAAAAGAGAGCGCCCCGTCTGATCCTCAGCGGCGGACGGATTGATTGGCGATCGAATCCGGGTTCCGAAGCTGAAGACATGGCGATTCTGATGGAACCGATGGGAGTTCCGCGCTCAGCGATGCTACTTGAATCGCGATCGCTCAACACCCGCGAAAACGCTGTGAACACACTGGAAATTATGAAAGCAAATAAGATTGAGAAAATCCTACTGGTGACATCGGCGATGCATATGCCGCGATCGATGCTGATCTTTAAGAAGTTGGGAATTGATGCCATTCCCGCTCCGACCGATTACACCTTAGTCCAGGCTGAGCAAGCCTCAAAATCGACGTTAGAAGCGAGAATTCTAGATTCCTTACCGGATGCCGATCAAATTCGTCGCACCACTCGTGTACTTAAAGAATATGTCGGAATCTTAGTGTACCGAGTGCGAGGGTGGGCTTAATGCCTCTGCGCCCTTAATCAATGTTCCAAAATGTAAAGACTCGTTGCAACTCTTAATAAATCCGCGTCAAAGCGCTGCAGGAAGCTTGATACACTAAAAGTCGTAATCGATCGTGGAATCAAGTCCGGTAAAGCGATTTGCCGCATCCACAGACTGCACCTAGACCACACTGCGCTCTGCGTAAAACTCATGGTAGATTCTCTTAAAAAACCAGGCTTTGAAGAACTGCGCCCTGGAATCAAAGTTCCAGCGAAAGAAACGATTCTCACGCCGCGCTTCTACACCACCGACTTTGACGAGATGGCGCAGATGGATCTCTCGGTTAACGAGGAAGAATTCGAGGCGCTCGTTGCAGAATTGCGAAACGACTACAACCGCCACCATTTTGTGCGGGATGAGGAGTTCGAGCAATCCTGGGATCACATCGACGGCAATACCCGTCGTGTGTTTGTCGAATTCCTAGAGCGTTCCTGCACCGCAGAATTCTCGGGCTTTTTACTTTACAAAGAACTGTCCCGCAAGCTGAAAGACCGCAATCCGCTTCTAGCTGAAGGATTTTCGCTGATGTCTCGCGATGAGGCACGTCACGCAGGCTTCCTTAACAAAGCGTTGTCTGACTTTAATCTTTCGCTTGATTTAGGCTTTTTAACCAAGAGCCGCAAGTACACATTCTTTAAGCCGAAGTTCATCTTCTACGCAACTTACCTATCCGAGAAGATTGGTTACTGGCGCTACATCACAATTTTCCATCACCTCAAAGCGCATCCTGAAGATCGGCTGTATCCGATTTTCAAGTTCTTTGATAACTGGTGCCAAGATGAGAACCGCCATGGAGACTTCTTCGATGCGTTGATGCGGACTCAGCCCCAGTTCCTCAACGACTGGAAGGCTAAACTCTGGTGTCGATTCTTCTTGCTGTCGGTGTTTGCGACGATGTACCTGAATGATATTCAGCGCACCGAATTCTATGAAGCGATCGGTCTTAACACCCGCGAGTTTGAGTACACCGTGATCGAGAAAACCAACGAAACCGCAGGTCGTGTTTTCCCGGTTATTCTCAACGTGAAGCATCCAGAGTTCTATGCGCGACTTGAAACTTGCGTTCAGAACAACGAGAACTTAAGAGAGATCGACAGCAGCAGCGGATCGAAATTCGTGAAGACGCTGAAGAAAATCCCTTACTACGTTTCGAATGGCGTTCAACTTGCGAAGCTGTATTTCATTAAGCCGATCGACATGACCGCATCGCACGGTCAAGTCAGATAATTACGCTACCCGGTTGAAAGCGGTTCCCCAGATCAAAAGATTGGTGGAACCGCTTTTTTATTCATCAATCTGCCAAAGTTCAGTTGAATAAGCCTCGTCTAAAACCTTTTTCGGACGCATCACCAAAATTACCCGTCCTAAAAGCGTGACTGTCGGTGCTTCTTCAAACCACTGCAATTCAAGCTGTTCTCCGTTGGCGACGGCAAAATAATGCTCTAATTGCCATTGCCGCTCTGATCGATCTAGCACCACGATCACTTCTTCCGGATTCCCAGCTAATGGAGTCGGTAATCGATCGCTATCACACAAAAGCGCGACCGGATCTTCAGCACTCCGAATCACTTGCCATCCTGGAACCGTTATCCACGCGCCTGTACCGGAAAACTGCACGAGTGCAAACGCGCCCGTCTCCTCGATCATCGGGACAGCGTGAAGATCTGCGATCGTTAATGGCATCTTGCCGGCAACGGGGAGAATGCGCGGCAGTTGGTCGTCCGACTCCAGGCGGTAAACCGGAAGACGGGGGGCAGGACGCTTAGGTGTGACCGTGAAATCAGTGAGCAGAGACTCGATAGCTTTTCGAGCCGTTTCACTGTGGGCGAATTTTAAGCCTCTAGCAATCAGGCGCGATCGTTCTTGCAAATCGGTTTTCTCTTTTGCACTCTTCCAAGCTTGGTAAGCCACTGCATCACCCGGATGTGCGGTGAAAGCTTCAGGCTGCTTGCTCAGGCGTGAGTAATCTTTGAGAGCACGAGCAACTTCATGAACCTCATCTGTGTCTAAGTTCTTTTCAAACACTAACTCTGCGGCTGCGGCTCTTTCGGATTGAGAGAGAATCCGTAATTCGTAGAGAATATCGCTGGCTCTGTTGCCAAAATACGATCGCACCGCATCCGAAACCCCAACCTTAAGCATCGAGTCGAATACCTGAGCCGCAACAGTAATTTGATTTTGATGAATTGGCTCAAATCCGGTGGCTTCAAAAATGGCTTGTGGTGTATAGCCTGCTTTTTGCAGTGTTTGACAAGCGTGTGCCCACTCAACCCATGATCCCTCTTTACGACGGAGTGATAGAAGCAACTCGTCAGCGTTTGGTAATTCTTGTGGTGTCTCAGTCATAGCGCGGCTCTCCCAGTAATCCTCAATCAGATTACCAAACCCGCGATGCCTCCGGTGCAGGAAAACCCGTTTAGCAATGCGAGGCGATCATTTAGACTTCGGAATTCCCAGGTTGATCGACGCGAGCAATCGTAAGTGTGCTTTTGTCAATCGGGAAAACAGGCTTACTTGAAATGCGCTGATAGTAGTGGCAGATGCCAAGTACAACGGCAAATCCAGCAATTAGAGCAAAAAATGCACTGGGACGATATCGAGAATGAACATTCATATAAGTATTAGTGATAATAGGGCGTAACTTAACTTAACTCTTGGGGTATACCGAGTACGCCCACCTTCAGAAAGATAATTTTTTGCATCAGTAGTACTAATTGATAACGTGAGTTTTTATACGTAAATACGGGTATAAGGAGAATGCAACATTTGGAGTAAGACGATGACCGAGACTGGAGCGATCGCATATCCCCCGCAGCCGTCCCGCTTAGTTGTCGAGAGGAAGACCCTTCAAAACTCGATTCATCTAAACTCAAAGCCGACTAACGCTAAAGTTGGAACTCCAGAGACAGTCCGATCGCCAGAGTTTAGCGAAGTAAAAATGAATACATCAGCTGCATTAAAACCGATTGCACCGGATGTCGATCGTCCTTCTTCAGCAGTACCAGAGTTTAGTTCGATTCGCGAG
Organism: Leptolyngbya sp. AS-A5; assembly: GCF_039962495.1. Taxonomy (NCBI): domain Bacteria; kingdom Bacillati; phylum Cyanobacteriota; class Cyanophyceae; order Leptolyngbyales; family Leptolyngbyaceae; genus Leptolyngbya; species Leptolyngbya sp. AS-A5. The sequence continues at coordinate 13,347 of NZ_JAMPLL010000043.1, forward strand.
ATCGCTTCAGAAGCCGAACCCGTTGCAGATGGAATGGATCAAGTTACGTCGGTTTCGCAATTGTCGGACATACAGCCGAGTGACTGGTCATTTCAAGCATTACAGGGATTAATTGAGCGATATGGCTGTATTGCAGGATATCCAGACCGTACTTTTCGGGGCGATCGAGCAATCACTCGATACGAGTTTGCGGCGGGACTAAATGCTTGTCTCGATCGAGTACAAGAATTACTCAAGGCTCAGCAGTCTAACATCGTCACCCAACAAGATTTGGACACGCTGCGAGCCCTACAAACGAAATTTACATCTGAACTGGCAGCGCTAAACGGTCGAGTTGATCACTTAGAAGCACGATCGACCACGCTAGAGAAGCAGCAATTCTCAACCACGACGCGATTGTTTGGGCAAGCGATCGTATCTGTCCAAGCCAGCAATAAAGCAAATGTTGATTTGTTTCCCAGAGACGGTGTACCTGAACGCCAAGGGGAATTAAAACCCACACTCGCCAGCAATGTTCAACTCTCACTCGCTACTTCATTCAGTGGACGAGACTTGCTGTTGACCACGCTGCAAACTGGAAACTTACGATCGTCCGCGCCTAATCTCTTTACCAATATGGGGCGGCTCTCCTACGAATCCGAACAAGACAATCAAATCTTTATCAGCGATCTGTCTTATCGATTCCCCATTGCTGATAATTTTGGTGTTTTGATCGGTGCAGTAGGCGTGAATCCCGCAAATACCTTTCGGGGGATCAATCCGCTTGAAGGTGCAGGCGATGGCGCACCTTCATTGCTCGGACAACGCAATCCAATCTTAGCGATCGGGAACGGCACAGGCGGTGTCGGGTTCGATTGGCAAATCAATTCGCACCTCAGTTTGCAAGGAGTGTATAGTGCTGAATTGCCCTCGTTTGCGGGAAATGCAGATGCCGGTGGATTAATCGGAGGTCGGTACGCCGCTGGAGCGCAATTGACGATCGCGCCCACCAATACGCTCAACATCGGCATTCATTATCTATTTTCACGATCGCCTGATGGCTTCATTGGAACCGGAATCGGAGATTCACAATTGCTGTCACCGTTTGCGCCGACGAACACTGCATTTACCACTCACGCGATTGGTGCAACAGTCGCTTGGCGGCTCAATCAGAAATGGACGATCGGCGGCTGGGGTGGATGGACAAGCTCAAAAGCGGTTGAGCTTCCCGGTTCAGTACAAACAACAAACTGGATGGTCTTTTCTGCATTTCCTGACTTGTTTGTGCCGGGAAATCTCGGTGGTTTTCTGTTTGGACAACCGCCTAAAATCACAAGTAGTACGCTACCCGAAGGCTATAACTTCCCTCGGTTTAGCAACACAGGGGGCAGAGGCGGACAACCTGACACCGCGCTGCATTTAGAGGCATTCTACCGCGCCAGACTCAATTCCTCGATCGACATTACTCCTGGCGTTCTCGTGATCTTCAATGCAAATCACAATGCTGCAAACGATCCGATCGTCATTGGCACGGTGCGGACAACATTCCGGTTTTAAGTCACTATGCTCTCTAGAACCCTTTTTACGATCGTGCTTTCGTTTGGTACTCTTGGAATTCATCCCGCCTCTGCCCAAATTGTCATCCGCAGTACGGGTGTAGTTTCTGGCACAGTTGTTCCTCCCAGCCAAAACCCAAACTTTAACCAAGGCACCACCAGAGTCAACACAGATAGTCAAGGACGCTATTTCAGAAACGGGCAGCTTGTGTATTCGGCGCAAGACTTTAACCCGAATCTCGTACAGGTCGATAGCAGCGGGCGCTACTTTGTCGATTTTCGCGGAATTCCGATCGTCTCAACCGATGGAGTGCTAACTTCTCCAGTGCTATCCGGAGGGGAACTCCAGCCAGCCCGCCGCAATCACAATGCACCAACTCGATTTCACGGCACGATTCAAGATGAGTTGGTTGTACGGGGAAGATACACAGGCATCGCCACCGATCCTGCAACCGGATTCCAGTATCAGGGAACGTTTGATATCAGTGGACAGGGAGCGCGATATAGCGATCGTAACGGAGGAACCAGTCCAACCGTGTTTGACTTCCGATCGCACTACAATTTCAACGCCAATCCTCAGATTCCACCCCGGCCTACGATTTCTTCGTTCCGCATCAATGCGATGCCTGTTCAGTTGCGCGTAACTATTCCCGCAGGTTTAGCTCCGATCGCACCATCTTCACCTACCATCCCTAGTCCGGGTACACCGGCAGTTCCCAATCCGGGTACGCTTCCCCCTTCGGCTCCGAGTGTGCCATCTCCTTCGACTCCAAGTGCGCCGCCAGCTACCGTACTCCCTCCTTCGACCCCGATCGGGATTGACCCAAATTTGAGCGGGATTTTGAGCAGCAATCAGCTACAGCAAGTTAGCCGCGTTGTGCTTGAAGGCTCGAAAGCTTCGTCTAGACAAATCGGGCCGAGTAGTCGAATTTTGCTGAGATAGGCTGAGAGAAAACGAGCAGATAACCTGATATGAGTTCTTTCCACCGAACCCCGTCAGGTTAATCTATTTGTCCGATCGCTAATTGTGATGACGGACGGTTGGGGCTTGTGCCGCAGGGGCATACTCAGGGACAAGCGTTTTGAGCAGAGATCGCAGTTTACTTGGATTCTTCTGATACGCCACCAAGAAAAGCTGATCCAATAACAGCTCTAATTTTTCCCAAGGGATCATTGCTTCTCGTGCTGCAAAAATCTTTGGATGACTCGTCGCCATCGCATCTCCACCAATGAGTAACTCTTCATAGAGTTTTTCACCCGGTCGTAACCCTGTCACCTCGATCTCGATATCTTCTCCCGGCACCAGACCGCTGAGTTCGATCATCTGCACGGCAAGATCATAAATTCTCACAGGCTCACCCATATCTAACAGAAACACTTCGCCCCCTTGGCCTATGGCACCGGCTTGGATCACCAATCGTGAGGCTTCTGGAATCGACATAAAATAGCGCGTCATCTCTGGGTGCGTCAGCGTAATCGGCTTACCTGCTGCAATTTGCTGCTTAAATCGCGGCACAACTGATCCATTACTGTTCAACACATTGCCAAATCGAACCATCACAAATCGAGTATGGGTTTCTGGTTTTGCTGCTAGCGCTTGAAGTACCAGCTCCGCAATTCGCTTTGTTGCACCCATCACATTCGTTGGACGCACTGCTTTATCGGTGGAAATCAACACAAACGTGTCAACTCCACAGCGAGCGGCAGTCTGCGCCGTCACCATTGTCCCATAAGCATTGTTGATAATGCCTTGCTCAGCATTGCTTTCAACCAGCGGAACATGCTTGTAGGCAGCGGCATGATAAACCGTCTCGACCTGGTATTTTTGAAAGACTTCGGTTAAACGATCGCCATCTGTCACTGATCCGAGATGCGCTTTACGAGGAATATGCGGATAGGTTTCTGCCAGTTCTGCATCGATCGAATAAAGCGCAAATTCATTCAATTCATACAGCACCAGTAAGCGGGGGTTTTGTTCAGCAATTTGGCGACAAAGTTCTGAGCCGATCGAGCCGCCGGCTCCGGTAACGAGAACGGATTTATCGGTAATGTTGATTCGCAGCAAGCTCGGATCGGGTAAAACTTCCTCACGTCCTAGCAAATCAGAAATATCCACATTCCGAATTTTTCCGATCGACACTCGCCCCGTCACAATCTCTCGGATTGAAGGAACGGTTTTCACCTTTACCGGAAGCCCTTTTAAGCTTTTCAGAATTCGTCGCTTTTCCTGCGGCTTTGCAGACGGAATCGCCAGCAACACCATCGTCACCTGATACTGATCAATCAGCACTTTTAGCATTGCAGGATGATGGATTTGAATGCGATCGAGCAATCGTCCCTGAATATCAAGATCATCATCAACGAAGGCAACGACTTGATAAGCAGATTCACGTATCAGCGCTTGGGAAAGCTGAAATCCAGCCGAACCTGCTCCATAAATGATAATCCGCTCCGTCTCATGCTGATCTTCCAGGGTTGGGAGCAGACGCAGAATTTTGCTCGATGTCTTCGGTGCAGTCTGCATTAACATAAAAAACCGACGCACCGAAAACCGTGTACCTACTACTCCAATCCAGGTAATCAGAGCGCTGATAATCTGCACCGAGCGTGGCAGTACGGGGACACCCATTAGCGTAGTAAAAGCAACTAATCCCGCTTCGCTTAAAATGACTGATTTTAACGCCAACCACAACACCTCAGTCCCGGTGTGACGTAGCAGAGGGCGATACATTCCAAGCAAATAGAAAATACAAAATTTAACCGGAATGACCAATATCAAGGCACTTTGATATTGATCGAGGTGATCGAATAAAGGCTGATCTTCAAATCGAAGGCTCAGTGCAACACAAGTGGCAATCAGAAAGACTGCGCTATCACTGCCAAATAGGAGATAGCGCCGGAGGCGTTTGGGTGAGCTGAGAATTGCTCGAATCGCCCTCAGTAGTAATCTAGTTTGAAATATCCAAAGGATAGATGAAGAGACAGATAGTCTTTCACGCATGAGAATCTCGTTCCTAAATCAGTTGCGTCTACTCTTTGGAATCGGTTTGAAAAAGTGGGTAGATGAGATTCTCGATTCCACTATGTCCCTGATAGTTCGGCAAAACTGAAAATTGGTAGAGATCCCTGAGTCAACAGATACTGTGTCTAAGCTGGGAAGGGCAGTGAGATTGAGTCGCCTTGAGCTTAACCATCTGTACGCATATAGTGAAAATACTATCTTTGTCGAGATTTGTACTTAAAGAGATGACCAAGACTCAAAGCAATGAATGAACTAGAGGTGAACTTCAAATTAAATTGATGAATCGGTTTGCCTCCAACGTAGACGAAAGATTGTGATACTGCGAAGCGGTTAAACACGCAAAATTGGATCAATGCGTTTTACAAGAGATTACAGATGAGGTAATGAGAGCTTCTCAGTATTTGTACGGCTTAATTCGTCGTAGGTTGGCTTAACTCAGCCTAACTTTGCTTAAATCAGCTTGATTTGGTGATCACAACACTGGTAAGCAGTTTGCACAAACTCAGTGTTTTCCAGGAAGTTGAAGCGATCGCACGTAGAGTTAACTTGAGAATACGGAGAAACAGTTAAAATGCAATATGTTCAAAAGCTGCGATGAGGGTTCGATCAAATTACACAAGGAAACAAGAGTCTACCGTCACATGAAACGAAGTTGTGTGAAGGACGCATGAAGATGACCAAGATTCTACGGATCACTTGGATGAGCAAAGAGATCAGCCGATAGAAAATGCTGAAGCTTCTGTGAGAAATTACTCACGATGAATTCCGATGCCACCCCTCACTGCACTGCTAATAAATCTGCTGTGCTCTCGATTCGGATCGATGCGGGACTGCTTCAGCAAATTCTGGCAAACTTGCTGTCAAACAGTATCAAATATTCACCGCAGGGCGGCAGTATCCTTTGTCGATTGGAGATCGACACTAATCAACTCCGCTTCAGGTGCGAGATTCAGGGATTGGCATTCCCAATGCCGAATAATCCCAATTGTTCCGATCGTTCTACCGCGCCAGCAATGCCGCTGGGATTACTGACACAGGTTTAGGGCTTGCGATCATTAAGCAATGCGTTGATCGGCTCGGTGAGCAAATCACCGTGAACAGTACGGAACAGGCTGGAACCTGCTTTATGGTGGCAATTCCCCTCTAAAACATTGCGGCTAAACTTAACCAGCGAGTTAGATTAGCTGGTAGCTCAGTGTTGAGCCGCAAGGGTAAGTCCGGTTTAGACAGTGATCGGGCATAGCCCGGTGATAAAAATGGCTGATAGGTTTTCGCTTCGGGCATGGCTTGCTTGATGAAAGCTAAACTCACGCCTTGTAACAGACGGCGCAGGGGTTCCATTTCTTCTCCTTTGCGCTCTTTGACGAGGGTTCCTTGCGCGACTGCACCGCTGAAATTGCCCGGATCGCTCACGCTTAAGTGCGTCGTTCCGATCGCCGTCAGCAAGTATTTCGGGGTTGGCAGTTGCAAAAAGGGCTGAAGCTGCTGGCTAAACGCAGGCGCTAACGTATCATCGGTACTGGTGAGAATCAAAGTTGGAGTTGCTACCGATTTGAGTCCCGATTTGCCGAAAATTTGCCCGATCGCCGGATTCAGCGCGATCGCTTGCGCCACTCTCGGGTCACGCAGACTGAGACGATTTTCGGGACGCTCAGTAGCAGCACACTGCAACCAATCTGCGGGAACTCGATCGAGCAGCCCACTGGTACGGCAATATTCGCGAAGTTCATCGAATCGCAGTTCTGCTCCCGCTAACGCTAACGCCTCATAGCCACCGAGCGAATGTCCGATCACGGTGACTTGTTGAGTATTCAGTTTTCCTTGCAGCGCACCGGGTTGCTGATTCAGTTTCGCAAATCTATCCAGCAAAAATTGAACATCTTTGGGGCGATCGATAAACTCACTCGCTGGAATTAACCGATCGGGGTTCAGCGCAGAAAGCGACCCCGCCCGCGCTAGAAACGGATGCTCGATCGCTGCGACCGTTAATCCATGTGAGGCAAGATGCCGTGCTAAATAAGCGAGAAACTTACGATTTGCTTCAAATCCTGGTGTAATCACGACGAGGGGCGCTTGAGGATTGGCAGCACTCCAGTAAAAATCAACGGGTAATCTGCGATTGCGCTTTTCATCAATGAATAAAAGCGAGTCCTCTTCGACCTGCTGCGCTCCTGCGATCGACGGATCAAACGAGGCGCGAAACGTTGAACTGCCTGGATCTAAACTGCGCTCTAACAGAGATCGGATACCCTGCGTTTTCCAGTATGAAAAATTAAGCTGCGATGCGATTCCTACTGCTTGAGTCACATCAACCGTCACACTATCCTGGGGAATCGCTTTGAGCACCCCGATCGCGTCTAAGCCGTTTGCCTGCCGCGCTGCCAGCCAAAATCCTGCCTGTAAAGTTTCTACGCTCAGTCCTGGTGCCGCTTGCCGAATAGAGTTCAACACCTGCCGACCAGAGGGCGACTTGAGCAAATCTTCCATAATTTGAGTGCCCAAGTTCGGATCAAGCTGTAATCGGCTGTTGAGCGCTCTGCGGAAGTCAGGCGTTAGCAGTGCCGAATAAAGCTGGAGCGTCGAGGGAATTTCGCCTGTTTTAGCAAATTTTTCTAAGTCTGAAACGGCGATCGATTGCTCAAACGGCCCTAACCGTAAATTGAGCCGTTCAGCCGCAAGGCTCGGCGAAGCTCCAGCCACAGCCAGCGCCAATCCTCCGATAAACCCGAATCCGATCGTTTTCCAAGAGAAGTATCGCTTCACCGTAAAAATCCTTTGTCAAGTGCCTAATCCAACTGAAACGAGGTGCGACTTTTGGAGTTGTTGCACCTCGTCGTCATGCCGATCTTGATTCTAAAGCTGACTTTAATTCTTTAACGAAGTTCCCTGGGCGATTACGATCGAGTTTGAGTAATGAGCGCTAAAAGGGAACCCCGGCATGAAAAAAAGCGCGATGCCTCTCAGCAGACATCGCGCTAGTTCCTCTTTACAGCAAACTGATTTGGGGGCTACCTGGTTAACACCGATCGCGTCCGTTCACCGCGATCGGAAACTTGCTCACGCGGGCTGGTGTAGTAGAAGTAGCTGTCCGGCTCGTACCGTACATTCACACCGTTTGCCACCAGTCCTAGAATGTTGGGTTCAGAGCGATCGAGCAGCGATTTTGCCGCTGCGACGCTGGCTGAATCCGCTACACCCGGACGCACCGCAATCAAAACTCCGTCTGCCATCTTGCCCAGTACCGCAGCGTCCGCAGTGCCCGCAAGCGGTGGCGTGTCGAACAAGACATAATCATAGTCTTTGGCGACGGTTTCGAGGAACGTAGTCATCGCCTCAGAATCAAGAATTGCGAGTGGATTGGGTGGCATTACACCCGCAGTCAGAACCGATAGGTTGCTCGTAATCGGCTTCACCGCTTGTCGCAGTTCGCTTTGATCGACGACAACGTTACTTAAACCCACCGAGTTCACTAATCCCCAGAGGTGGTGCTGCGTTGGATTCCGCATGTCTGCATCGACGAGCAGCACCTTACGACCCGATTGCGCCATGGTGGCTGCAAGGTTCGCCGTCACTTCAGATTTGCCTTCTCTGGGAACAGCGCTGCTCACGACGATCGTCTTCACCTTCCGATCAAGGCTCATGAACTTCAGGTTCGCTTGTAGCATCTGATAAGCTTCATGAATCATCGATCGCGGCGAAGTCATCGCGATTACTCGTGGCGAGATATCATCACCGCTCGGCGAGATAATCGTCGGAGTATCACTGGTTTCAAATCGGGGCACTAATCCCAACAGGGTATAGCCATACTGTGCTTCGGCATCTTTCACTGTCTTGAGCGATCGGTCGATTGCATCGATCAGGAATGCCGCCGCAATGCCTAACAGTAACCCCACGATCGCTCCGGATGCCAACAAGAGCAGGCGCATTTGTCCGGCGGGTTGGGTCGGAACTAGCGCGTTTTGCAGAATCCGGGCGTTGCCGACCTGCTGATTTTTTGCGACCTCAATTTCTTGCTTGCGGGCATTGAGGTTTTGATAAGCAGTCAGCGCAATTTCCTGCTGGCGGACAAGATCGCCCTCTTGCTTAATTAAGGCTGGAGTTTCTAAGGCGCGACTGCGGTAGTTGGTTAATAATCCCGATATCATCGAGATGCGGCTATCTAAACCGAGGCGCTGAGACTGTAGTTGTGCCAAGCTTTGAGCAAGGTTACGTTTAATATCACCGACTTGCAGCCCTCCCGGAGCAACAGACACATTTGCGCCCACAGCTTCTACCACTCGCGATTGCAGGAGAGCGTTGAGGTCATCCCGTTGCTGCTGCAAGGTTTGAATTTGCGGCGTAGTGCCTTTGAATCGGGATTGCTCGGTGACGAGACGAGTTTCAACCTGCTGGAGTTGGCTAAGAACTTCTTGAACGCCTGCGGATTGGCTGAGAGAGGCAAGGTTGATAGCTTGATCGAGGCTAAGTCCTAATTGATTCACAACTGCTTGCTCTTGCCGAGCGACATCGGCAAGCTGGGCCCGCGCTTGGCTTAACTGATCTTGAAGGGTTGCGGCTGAGGCAATGTTTGCAGCCGACTCGCGCTCTAAATCGACAATGCCATTGCGGGTTCTAAAGTTTCGTAGGGCTTCAGAAGCTTTGTTCAGTTCTTCTTGTGCAGCAGGAAGCTGATTTTCGATAAAACCACCTGCTTTGGTGGCTTCTTCCAGGTTGGTTTTAAGGTTGCTGTCGATGTAGGCTTTCATGATCAAGTTGACCACGTTTGCTGCCATCTCTGGGTCGTCGTCGTTGTACTTGACGTTGAGAATATCGGTAGTCGGGACGGGTTCGACCTTAAGCCGTCGAGCCAGTTCTTCAGGAGTCATCGATCGTCCTTTGCCGTTCTTAAGTTGCAGCGTATCAATCACGCGCTGCAAATTGGGGTAGGACATCACGACGACTGCTTGAGTATCGAGTGGATTACCTTCGCGTCTGAGGGGTTCAAGCGTTCCGATTTTTTCACCGACACCGGTTAGCGAGGTGGTGCGGTTTGTCTGAACTAACACTCGCCCGTTTGCTTCATAGCTCGGTCGTTGCATGGTGGTTGCCAGTCCAACGAGTCCGACTGTTGCGGCAAACACACCGACAGTAACTAACCAGCGACGTTTCAGAACGAGCCAATGGCTTTGAAGATCGAAGTCTTCGGAGTAGCGCTTTGTCTCCATGTTTATGCTTGTCATAAAGAGGAATCTCTACTTAGAAAAATGGGTTGCTCATGACTTGGGCAATAGATGAGACCGAGAGGAGAGCATTTGGGCAGGTTCAGGAGTTACAACTCTTGCGTCTAACAAGACTTTTGGCTTACTTATTACGTAATCTAAGTGGTTTACCGGAGGCGCGTCTACCTGCTTCACTGAATCTTTATGGCATAGTGAAGAATTGATCAGCGTGAAAGCGGTGAAACTACGGAGATTATAGTGTGCAATACTTCCGGCACGGTTTGATGTATAGAAGATAACAGAATATGGGTGCTGTATCACGGTTGATCTATAGCGATCTTAAATCACCTAGATCAGTTGTGGAGTGGAGAACGTTCCCTTTTCACCCCCTACTTCTTCTATCGTTCACAACTCAAACCGGATGGCTATAGATTCTAATCACTATTTATTGATTGTCTACTTTGCTTCCGATCGCTTGTTGTACTGCTTCTAGAACTTATTGATTGTCTACTTTGCTTTCGATCGCTTGTTGTACTGCTTCTGGAACAGCGCTGAGGAAGTCGTACCCCGTTTTAGCTTCAAGCTGATCCACGCTGATGCGATAGTCGCGCCAAGTTTTATCTTTGATTCCTTGAATGTTCGGAACATTTACCGCAATCACTCTGGTTTTAGCTGTGACATCAGCCGCTTTAGAGCTGGGTTGATCCATGACAACAATCACTTTCCAGGTTGAAGCGGGGATGGAAATTTTTTCAGCGCCGATCGTCCCTTTTTCGCCCAGCCCACCGGCAATAATGTAAAGTTCTTTCCCAGTGTTAACCAGTCTGCGCGACTCGCTTTCTAGACCTTCCCACACATCGCGATTGTTATCAGGAGTTTGTGGCAGAATGTTGGTCATGAAAAAGGTAGCGGAATTTGTTTGCAGATTGCGAGTGCGATCGGCAGAAGGAGTGAGGTGTCCGCGATCGTAGCCACTACCGTTGTAGTCACTGGACTTTACTTGATACCAGCCTTTTGGCAGGATCGGATCAGGGCGAAAATCATTAGAGCGGGGAACTGTGCCAAGCCAGCTTTTATTCAGTTGCCAACTTGTCCAGTTAGGGATGTGTTTGCTGTTGTTGTAAGACAGTGCGTAGGAACGAGTATTATCTGCGATCAGGTAGTCGTTTGCATTGGCAATATCGGGTGTAGCTTTGCTGGGAATGCCCATTGCGAGGTGAACGTTTCCTACAATAGGGGGGAGTAAGGGTTGACTACCGATCGGTGCTTTAGGTCGATTAAGTAGAAAAGCACAGCCCACTACAGTAACAACGAGAAGGGCGACGATCGTCAAGATTTTCCAGCGAGATTTCAACATGGTGTATTTTATCTTTCTGAACCCATTATGCAGCGAATCTGAGCGGTAGGATGGATCTGCTGTGATAGTAAAAGTATGTTACCGACTGAGTTATTGATTCAACGTTTTAATGGTGAAGAGATTGTCCCCAAGCGATTGCTGCTTGATGAGAAAGTTTTGTCGATCGCTGAAGAGTTGATCACGTTGTTTCATGAGGCGCAGCACGGAACGAGAGGCGAATTGAATCGACAATTACAAGCGATCGAGGGCGAAGAAACCGATTATCGAGTTAAGCGCGGTTTGGCACATCTGCTTAATAGTGCGTTTAGTACGTTTGAAACGGTGAGTCCACTTGACCCACTGATGCTGAGAGAACGGGTATTTGCCCTGTCAGCACAAAAAATTCCAAGTGTGTTGGAGACTGAGCAGACAATCGGGCAAGTTGCAAAGATGCTGAGTCAGGAGTTGAACGCTGAAGTTTTTCCAGAGCAAGTCAAGTCGGGATTGTATGCAGATTTGCCAGAAAACCAAATCCTAGTTAGTTTTGAAGCTCCAACGCCGGAAGCTCTTGTCCATCGTTACAATCTATCGCAAGTGCAAGGGGTGTTTTATCGAGCAAGTCATCTCGTAATCAATGCACATCGCAATGATCCGGGACAGTATAAGCTATTGTTCCGGTATATGAAGCTGTTTCAGTTAATGACTTACATTGAAGGTGATGCGGATCATGGATTTACTTTGACGATCGATGGCCCGACTAGCTTGTTTAAGCCTTCCACACGGTATGGATTGGCGATCGCAAAGTTACTTCCAGCTTTACTGCATGTGACGCGCTGGAGCTTGTCGGCTGAGTTGCAGGTTAATGATAGTTATTCGGGTAAAACGCGCCAAGGTCGATTTGCGTTAGATTCCGACTGCGGATTGGTCAGCCATTATCCACCAGGGAAGACCTATGATAGTTTGCTTGAGGCGGGGTTTGTTGATCGATGGAACAAAGCTAAAACAGAATGGCGATTAGAACGCGAGGTCGATTTAATTCCGATTCCGGGAAGCGTGATGATTCCTGATTTTCGGGTTGTACATCCAGACGGTAGAACATTCTTAGTTGAAATTGTAGGCTATTGGCGACCAGAGTATTTGCGGAAGAAATTTTCGCAGGTGCGCCAATCCGGGCGGGATGATTTGATTCTGGCAGTGTCAGAGCGATTGAACTTAGAGAAGGCGGGAGTAAAGGTTTCGGATACGCCTGCTCGGATTGTTTGGTTTAAGGATCAATTGTTGCCGAAAGCCATCTTAGAGGTGTTAGAGCGTTGATTCTCTCTTGACTAAGATGTGTCTTAAAGCGGACTTGGGGGAGATTGTGAATGTCTAGAATGAGGAGCCTCGATTGTATTTGCGATCGCAGCACTAATTCTTTAACACTAGGAAAACTTCACCATGTCATTAAAAGGCGTACTGTTAGATATTGATGGCACCTTAGTTGATAGTAATGATGCTCACGCTCATGCTTATGTGGAAGCATTTGCTGAGCATGGCTATGCTGTAGAGTTTGATCGAGTTCGACCTTTAATCGGCATGGGCGGGGATCAATTAATTCCGCGAATTGTGTCGTCACTATCTGGTGAAGAAGGAGAAGGAAAACAAATTGCCGATCGACGCAAAGAGCTGATCATGCAAAAGTATGGTGCTGATTTAGCTCCGACTGATGGTTCAAGACAGCTGATCGAAAAGCTAAAGCAATCCGGATATGAATTGGTCATTTCTAGTTCAGCAACGAGCGAAGAACTCTCAGTTTTGCTGAAAGCGGCTCAGGTTGATGATCTTTTAGACGAAAAGATGGCAACAACATCAAGCGATGCAGACGCTTCCAAGCCTGAACCCGATTTGATCGAAGCAACTTTGGAGAAAGGACATTTGAAGCCGAATGAGGCGATTATGTTGGGAGATACGCCCTATGATATTCAGGCAGCAAATGCTGCTGGCGTGGCAGTGATTGCATTTCGCAGTGGGGGGTTTTCGGATGAGCAATTAGCAGAGGCGATCGAGATTTATGATAGCCCTGCGGATTTACTGGCTCATTTTGATCAATCTCCTTTGGCTCAATGATGCGATTTTTCAGCAGGGTCAATAGCCACTTGAGCAATATGTAAAGCTTCTAGGGCGTATCTGCAAAGTCTAAATGTAAGGTAATGCCCTATTTGAGCCAAATTAGAATTGCAGCAATTGTCAGCATCGCCAGATAGTTCTCTGCCCGTTTTTCATACCGTG
>NZ_JAMPLL010000044.1:0-25583 GCF_039962495.1 Leptolyngbya sp. AS-A5
CTGGCTGAGCGATATCCCAACCGCAGACGGCGATTTGGCCTCCGTTTCAACTTGATTGCCGCAATCGTCAACATCGAGATTGCAAGGGTTTCATGATTCGCGCAAGAAGTCTATTGATTTTAGTGTTGCGTTTGGCTCACGCGAAGGGTGTTCGCCTACAATAACAACATCCTCTAAGCTGCTGTCCTTATGTCTCAAGCTGCAAATCGAGTCTACTGGACGACTGAAGATCTCAAGCTTCTGCCTGAGAGCAGTAATCGCTATGAAATTGTTGATGGACATCTGCTCATGACCCGCGCCCCGCACTGGAAGCATCAGAAAGTGATTGGACAAGCCTATCAAGTGCTGAATGTTTGGTCAGGCATATCCCAAGTGGGACAAGCAGTTCCGACTCCGGGAGTCATTTTTGACGATGCAGATAACGTGATTCCAGATGTCATTTGGATTAGCAATGAGCGGTTAGCTGTGGGAGTCGATGAAGAAGGGCATTTTACGATCGCCCCAGAACTCATCGTCGAGGTATTGTCTCCCGGAACGCAGAATGAGCGACGAGACCGCGAAACCAAGCTAAAACTATATGCAGAACGCGGAGTTCAGGAGTATTGGATTCTCGATTGGCGAATCCAACAGTTAGAAGTGTATCGCCGTCAGGGTGCTCTGCTTCAACTCGTTTCTACTTTATTTTCGCAAGATAGATTAACCTCTGCATTGCTTCCGGAATTTGATTGCGCGGTTGCTGAGTTCTTCCGCTAAACCTAAAGAAACAAATCGCTCTTTAGTGATATGGCATTAGCAGAATCTTGTAGAATAGTAGTATAAGGCACAGAAAAGATTCGGACATACGGCTGCCTTAGCCAAGTATGGTGACAGGTTTGAAAGTGCCTCCTGCAATCACTTCATTGAGGAGGACTCTCATGAAATTCTTTAATCGCAAGAAGTTAGAACAAGACCGCAAGCCCGTTGAACCGGAAACGAACTTGCACCGAGAACCCGAAGGTCATGTTCACCCGAACTACCGCCACTGGGTGTATCTAAGACGATCGAGCGATCGCTAGTCCCCGTCTGAAATTTGATCGTCTTCTAGTTTGAGTCGAATCGTGTGCGAAAAGTTCTCGCCTCTCGGATCGCCAAAGTAGAATTCGATCGAATCACTAGACAGCCGTTCCAGCGATTTCAACATCGACCGTAGATTCGGGGTACTCGCGCCCGTATCTTCGTAGAGCCTATCAGATAAGGTATTGACTCGTTTCCAAGTCGTGTAGAGTTTAGCGATCGCTTGCTCTAGCTGCGCGGCTTGATTCACTAATTCTGCGGCAGAGTTGAGACACCCTAAGCGCATCGCTTCATCCAAGGCGTTCTGAATGTCGATCGATTCGTCATTCAACGCTTGCACTTGGGGAGCCGCTTCTAGATAGCGAGAGAGCGATCGAGCTTCTCCGGTTGCCTGCTTCAAGGTATCGAGATCAGGCTGCTCTGCGATCGCTTGTCGAATTGAAGATTGATGCGATTCGGGTAGTTTTTGCAAATGTTTGACCAAAGGCGCAACATAGCGGGTTGGAATCGTTTGATCAACGACTTTCTCGCGAATCTCTTCGGGCAACAAGTCTGAACTCATCGCTGTCCAATCGTCGGATAACTGGCGCACTTCACGACGAGTAATGCGATCGCCCCGTTTCGCTGCATCGCCGACAAGCTGCTGCACTTCTGGTTCCGACTGAGCCGTTTCGACAAAGGCTTGCTTACTAAATCGATTTACATCTTCAGGCTCAATATGTCCGCCTGCTAAAAGCATATCTGCGCTGTTTGCAAGTTCGATCAGTTTATAAGCTTGGGTTTTGCTAATTTCGCGGTCTTTCAACCAATTGAGAAATCCAGCCCCGCGACCTTCTCCCGATCGCTTTTCGCGCTCTCGGACTGCTCTAAGAATTCGTCCCCGCCAAATATCCGTCTGCAAATCAAATCGATCGCACACCTGCCATGCTTGCTCAATTTGCTGCTGAAATTCAAGTTCTGCAATGCGATCGTCGTTCGGGTCGGGTAGATCAAACTTGAATTCAGTTGGCTCCAAGGCTTCGGGGGTGAGGAGAGTGGTTGAGCGCGGCATTGCGACAAGAAAAAAACAGCCGCATCATTATTGCATCTTTGCTGCGTTATGCCGCGATCGCATTCCAAATGGTGCTAATAACTAACACCGTCAACATTCCTAACGCAATCACGACTGCAAGAAAGATCACAATCAGCAACGCCACGAACAAATAATCCGCTTTCGCTTGTTGTCCTGGTTTCGCTAAATGTGCCTCGATCAGTGCCAGATTTTTACTGTTTGCCTTCCAAGCTAGATCAACAAAGTCGCCCGCCATTGGAACAATTCCAAGCAACGCATCAAGAATCAAATTCCACAACATTCGGAGCAAAGTTGGGCGAGGCAAGCCCAACCGTGCAGCTTCAATCAGGATATAAGACGAAACAAACGACATCGCTACATCCCCACCCCCCGGCAACAGCCCAATGATGGGATCAATTCCGACGCGATATTTTGTCCCTGGAATTGGAAAGGCATTATCAAGCAGATGTGTGAGCGATCGTAATCGTGCGATCGTCTTATCCCGATGAGGTTGCATATTGATTCATTCTGGTTTCTCAAATCTTAACCTCAGCGTTGTAATTCTGAGTCTGTAAGCGCGATCGAATCGCATAAGATCAAGATCGCACTGGGAGAAATAGAGCGGTGAAATTAGTTGTTATTGGCGGTGGAGCAGCAGGATTTTTTGGGGCGATTTGTGCCGCGCAATCCGGTATAGAAGTAACGTTGCTCGAAGCAGGGCGGCAATGTTTATCGAAAGTGCTGATTTCGGGCGGAGGTCGCTGTAATGTGACTCATGCGTGCTTTGAGCCGTCTTTATTAGTGCAGCATTATCCAAGAGGCGGAAAAGCACTTCG
Source organism: Leptolyngbya sp. AS-A5 (assembly GCF_039962495.1). NCBI lineage: Bacteria > Bacillati > Cyanobacteriota > Cyanophyceae > Leptolyngbyales > Leptolyngbyaceae > Leptolyngbya > Leptolyngbya sp. AS-A5. The sequence goes on from NZ_JAMPLL010000044.1 coordinate 2,941, forward strand.
AGGCGCATTTTCACAGTTCCAAGCAAAACATACGATCGAATGGTTTACCGATCGCAATGTCAAACTCAAAACGGAAGCCGACGGACGCATTTTTCCGATTACTGATGATTCGAGAACGATCGCAGACTGCTTATTTAATCAAGCAGCCGATCTAGGCGTGAAAATTTACACCCAAGCTCCGGTAAAATCCGTGACAAAGTTGGGCGATGAATTCGCGATCGAACTCCGCTCTGGTGAAGTTCTGACTGCCGATCGCGTCCTGATTGCAACCGGAAGCAATCCCCACGGGTATGAATTTGCCAGAGCTTTAGGGCATTCAATCATCAATCCGGTTCCGTCACTGTTTACGTTCAATGTGCGCGACGATCGCTTGACTGACCTCGCGGGTGTTTCCGTTGATTCGGCTCGGCTGAAGTTGCAAGTCGGGGAATCCAAATTTGAACAGACTGGAGCTTTATTAATCACCCATTGGGGCTTAAGTGCGCCTGCGGTCTTAAAGCTTTCTGCATGGGCAGCAAGGGAACTTCACGATTACAACTATCGAGCAAAACTGACAATTAACTGGTTGCCAAAACAGAACCCGGAACAATTGCGGCAAGAATTAACAGCCGTGAGGGGTCAAATTCCGCAAAAAACGATCGCCGCCAATTGCCCAGTCATGTTACCCCGTCGCTTATGGGAACGGTTAACGGAAGCAGTCGGAATCGATCGCGATCGTCGATGGGCAGAGCTATCTAACAAAACCCTGAACCAACTGATCCAGGAACTCACACAAGGGAGCTATCAAATTTCTGGTAAAGGCGCATTCAAAGAAGAATTTGTGACTTGTGGCGGAGTGAGTTTGAAGGAAATTAACTTCAAAACAATGGAAAGCCGTTGTTGTTCTGGTCTTTATTTCGCGGGTGAAATATTAGATATTGATGGTATTACAGGTGGTTTCAACTTTCAAAGTGCTTGGACGACAGGCTGGATTGCCGGAAACGCGATCGCTAAGCCGTCGAAATTGCAGGTCTAGGCGGTGCATCAACTCAACTTCGCTGCAATCTTGAGGATGTTATGTTTAAGCTCATTTCTTGTATCGTTGCAGGCGCGATCGTGCTTGCACCTCTATTACCCGCTCAGGCGGGCTATCGCACTCGCTCCTCTGGCTTTGGGGTGACGATCGGATCGCCTTCTAGCTTCGGTGTGCCCTCTGGCTTTTCTGGTGGAACTTTTTATCGTGGTTCTCCGGGCTACAACAGACAGATTATTATTCGTACTCCAAGCAATGGCTATTACAACAATGGCTATTACAACAACGGCTATTACTCGCCTGGATTCTATCCACCAGCATTTCCCGGTTCGACTGTAATTGTGGCACCGAGAGCGCGAAGGGTCATTGTCAATCCAGGCTTTGGTTTTGGCAACTATACACTTCCCTCTTGCGGCACCGCGATTTATGGAAGCCCGATCCCATCTCCGATCCCGGTGAATCCCTACACAGGTTTAGCGTGCCGTTAGATGATTGAGTTCTTGTTGTAAGCGCGATCGTAAGTCTCTTGCTTGATCGTAAAGCTGCGATCGCGTCAAATTCTCGTCTAGCGGGGACTGTGTAGGCTGAAAATAATACTTTAATCGCGTTCTAACCGCCCATACGCCCAACGACGGAAACAACACAAATAACAACAGTAACGGCGATATAGGTAGCAACGGCATTTTTAACCATCGTGCCAATCGTTTAGAATTTACTGTCCAGGGATGCAGAAATTCATTCCCGATACAAATCGTGGGAACGATCGGCACTTCATATCTCGCACTCAGTTGCAAAAAACTCGGATCAAACTTCTCTAGCTGATAGCGTCGTCGCCATCCTTTAGCGAGTCCGCGCCAACTCTCAGGCGCATACAGCAGCACAGTTTTTTGTGCCATTGCCGCCTCGAAACTTTCCCGCTCCGCCCGAACTCCGCCCAGCACCTGTGCCCATCCACGCGGCAGCCACCACACCAACCAGGGATGATCAAAAAAGATCGGATGCGCCACAGGTTGCACAAACCATCCGGTTTTTTCGCTGAGCAACACGCCTAAACAGACAAAATCCCATGGGAAGCACATTCCCGCATGATTCAGCGTGACGATCGCGGGGGGATGGTCTGGCAAGTTTTCCAAGTGGTGCAACTCAGCCCGAAAAAATCGCGTGACGATCGGCAGCAAGATTTCTTCTCGAAACGCTTTTTGATAAAGGGGATCGGGTTCAGTGAAATCGGACTTGGGCGATCGAAATCCCAAGCGAACCCACCGAATTAACAGGGCAACGTAGAATCCGCCCGGAATCAGAAATAGCGCATACTCCAGCCAGTTCCAGCCGTCTGGATCAGCGTGGTAATGCTGCCAATGGCGATTAAACAGAATCAGCCATCCGGGCGGATACCAAAAGCAAAACCAGTCAAACCAGGAAAACCGGAAACTCATAAGCGCAATGTAGACCAAACTACAATTGGAATACCGCAAATTGGGGGCAGAACAGATCTTCCCTCAGACTAGAAATTCCAACCGTAAGCTGCAATTCTTATCCTTGAATTAATTCTTTTTCGAGTGTTTCCTCTTCTGGCACTCCTAAAACGCGATGATACAGGCGATCGTATTCCACCGCCGAATTTTTCCAGCTAAAGTTTTGCTCCATCCCGCGCTGCTGAAGTTCTTTCCACAAACCTTTAAATCGGTAAGCTTCATTCGCCCGCACCATTGAAGTAAACAAATCCAACGGCTCATAGCGATCGAAACAATACCCCGTTCCCGCATGATTTTCGGGATCATGATGCGACACGGTATCGACTAAACCACCCGTTCGCCGCACGATCGGCACACAACCATATCGCATTGCCAACATTTGACTAATGCCACAAGGCTCGAATCGTGAAGGCATCAAGAACGCATCCGTTCCCGCATAAATCCGACGCGCGAGAGCATCGTTATAGAGCAAATACACCGACATCCGCCCTCCATAGCGCGAGGACATTTGCCACATCTGCGTTTCGTAGTACCGATCGCCTGTTCCCAACAGCACAAATTGAGCATCGGTGTACGCGAGATAGCGATCGAGAATCTGAATTACAAGATCCAATCCTTTTTGCTCCACCAAGCGCGAAACCATGCCAATCAAGAACGCTTTGGAATTGACTTCCAATCCGACTTCTTCTTGCAGGGCGATTTTGTTGGCAATGCGATCGTCGATCGTTTCGGTGGAAAAGGGTTGTGCGATCGCTTTATCGACCTCTGGATTGTAAGACTCCGTATCAATCCCATTCACAATGCCAGAGACTCTGCCGCTAATAAACGATAGCAATCCCTCTAGCGTTTCCCCATACGTAGGGGTTTTGATTTGCTCTGCATACGTGGGCGAAACCGTTGTCACCCAATTCGCATACTGAACTGCTGCCGCCATTGTGTTATGTCCCTGCATATACCAGGGGCACCACGTCATCTGCTCTAATTTCCAGCGCCAGGGGCCTTGATACGCCAGATTGTGAATCGTAAAAATCGTGGAAATGTCCGGGTCTTGGTGCATCCACACCGGAATCATTCCGGTATGCCAATCGTGACAGTGAATAATCTGTGGCTTCCAATAGTTCCAGGCAAATTCAGCCGCACCATTGGCAAAGAACGTAAACCGCCAGTCTTCATCCTCTCCGCCATAAATCCGGCGCGGGTCAAACGCAGGGTGCCCAAACAGATACAGCGGCACATCGGTTCCTGGCAAAACCGTTTCATACACCGCAAAGTCATTAAACATTGCGTAGCCTTTCCAGATCGGTTCTGCTGGAATCTTAATCTTGTCATTGAGAAAGCCAAAATACGGCAGGAAAATTCGGACATCATGCCCCATCGCTTTCAACACTTTCGGCAATGCCCCCACGACATCACCCATGCCCCCAACTTTCGCGATCGGTGCTGCTTCCGCCGCCACAAACAAAATCCGCATCTGGCTTTCCCTCTCTCTTTTCGCACTGTCATCATACCGACTTTGGGATAGCGATTTGCGTGTGTGTCAAAATCAGAGAAATGCCGAGGTTTGTACTATGGTCAGCCAAGTTTCGACTCCACCACTTGAAAGCGGCGATCGTCTTTCCCGCTCTGAGTTCGAGCGGCGCTATGCTCCATACCCTAATCTCAAGGCGGAATTAATCGAAGGAGTCGTATACGTGGCATCTCCCGTCCGAGCAAAACAACATGGAAGGCCTCACGCCTATGTGATTGGATGGCTAACAGCTTATGTTGCTGCGACTCCAGGGGTTGATATCGAAGACAATGCAACCGTTCGGCTCGATCTGGATAATGAGCCACAACCCGATGCTTTATTGCGAATCGAACCCGAAGCGGGGGCGGCTCTCGAATTACTGAAGATGATTACATCGAAGGTGCGCCAGAACTGGTCGTGGAAATTGCAGCGAGTAGCGCATCGGTCGATCTCAATGCCAAGTTAAACGCTTATCGCCGAAATGGCGTGAAAGAGTATTTAGTTTGGCAAATTTACGAAAATCAGATTCGCTGGTTTCGGTTGCAAGATAGCGAATATGTTTTGTTAGAACCCGAAGCAGGCCTGATCAAAAGCTGTGTTTTTCCGGGTTTATGGCTCAATGTCGCCTCACTTCAGCAAGGCGACATTGCAATGGTTCTATCAAATCTGCAAACCGGATTAAGCAGCCTGGAACATCAGGAATTCAAAGACCGCTTAAGCTGATTTCGTGGGATTGATCGCGTGTAAGCCACACTCTTTTTTCGTTGCATCTTCCCACCACCAGCGTCCTTCCCGCTCATGCTGGTTTGGTAGAACGGCTCTGGTGCAAGGCTCACAACCGATGCTAACGAATCCTTTTTCGTGCAGCGAATTGTAAGGCACTTCAAACCCGCGAATGTACAGCCATACATCGGCAGAAGACCAGTTCGCTAGAGGATTGAACTTGATCAGTTGTCGATCGTCCGACGAAAACGCAGTATCGACTTGAACGACCGGAACCGTTGCGCGAGTGGACGGATTTTGATCCTTGCGTTGTCCCGTGATCCAGGCATCTAAGGTTCCGAGCTTGCGACGAAGCGGTTCCACTTTCCGAATTCCACAGCATTCATTGTGTCCGTCTTCGTAGAAGCTGAATAATCCCTTTTCGGTGACGAGTCTTTGAACCCTCTCGGTGTCCGGGAAGAGGATATCGATCGTGCAGCCGTAGTACTTTCTCACTTGCTCGATAAACTGGTAAGTCTCCGCATGAAGCCGTCCAGTATCAAGGCTAAACACCTGCACTTTTTTATTGAGACGATGCGCCATGTCGATCAGCACGACATCTTCCGCACCGCTAAACGAAATCGCGATGTTGTCAAATTGATCTAGCGCCCGTTCCAGAATTCTCTGAGGACTTTGGGTTGAAAGTTCCGCGTCTAAACTTGGAATGTCCAACGCGGATTGCGCGATCGTTTGCGCCATAGTGTGTTCTCCGGCAGCGTTCCCTATATTGCGTTTTCTATTATCGAACGTTATGAGCGCATTGCGTTTAGCTGCGGTTTAAGGTGGCGAGAATTTCGTCTAAGATTTCCTGCGCTCCTTGTTCTCTGGCACGGTGCGCGAGTTCAGTTCCGAGCATCTCCGCATCGATTGCGAGTCCGGAGATGCTATCTTTGACGAGTTTCTGACCGTCTAAGCTTGCCACAATTCCGGTTAGAGTCAGGGTATCGCCTTCGATTTGGGTGTTAACTCCGATCGGCACTTGGCAACCGCCTTCTAATTCACGCAAAAATGCCCGCTCTGCATAACAGCGATAAGCAGTCGGCTGATGTTCCAGAACTTTCAGGATTTCGAGAATTTCGGTATCACCTTCGCGACATTCGATTCCCAGCGCACCTTGACCGACGGCATGAAGGGAAATGTCAGACGGAATGAGTTGATGAATGCGATCGCTAAAGTTCAATCGATTCAATCCTGCTGCCGCTAGGATGATGGCATCGTATTCACCCGAATCTAATTTTGCCAAGCGAGTGTTCACATTACCGCGCACATCTTTGAAGCTGAGGTGCGGATAGTGATGACGCAGCTGAGCCAAGCGCCGCAGCGAGGAGGTTCCAATCACAGCGCCTTCGGGCAAGGTCGCAAGCTCTTTATCTTTGTGTTTTTCATGCACGACCAAGGCATCGGCGGGATCTTCGCGCTCGGTGACACAACCCAGCATCAAGCCTTCTGGCAAGCGCGTCGGCAAATCTTTCAGCGAATGCACCGCAAAATCTGTCGTGCGATTAAGCATTCCGTCTTCAAGTTCTTTAGTAAATAAGCCTTTGTCCCCGATTTTTGCCAATGCGACGTTCAGGACTTTATCGCCTTGAGTCTCCATTGTATGGACTTCAAAGGTGCGATCGGGAAAAGCTTTTTGTAACTGCTCCTGCACCCAATAAGTCTGCACTAATGCGAGTTGGCTCTTGCGGGAAGCAATCTTGATGGTACGGGTTGGGCTAGAGACAGTTGAGGACATAATTAGCGGGTAGTTGATACGTGCTTATTAAGTGACTTTCTTCACCTTACCGTAGTGTGATGCCCGATTTGTGGTGAGATCGGCTCGAAATCGTTACAGATGATTAAGCGATGCAAGGTCTGAAGCGATAAATTCTTATTGGATTTGTAACTTCTTTGCTAATTTTGCACAAACTCCAGAAGTTGCATACTTACCACACACCAGAATCAGCTTTCATACAGTCAGCCTTTATTGCCTATGCGATGATTTCAATCTATACATTTCACCGTCCCCTACCCAGAGATCCAAAAACAGGGCGTGCTTTGCCTGATTCTCCGTACCCACATACTCAATTGGGCGAAAAAACAAGTCGTAGAAGAAATCAAACCTATACTCAAGTTCGCGAATTTGGCGAAAACGGCAGGCTGATTCGAGATATTGATTTCACCGATCACAATCGAACTGATCACACCAATCCGCATCAACATCGGTATGATCCAGTTACAGGGAAGCGGATGATTGCTGAACCAGTATCGCTCTAAGAGGTTTTTATGTCAGCCGTAATCGAACTATCGCAAACGAATAGTGCTGGGGTGTTGGCGATCGATTTAATCGATTTGTTGCAGGTTGTTCCAGAAGCGCATCACAAGCTCGTCTGGGCGATTTTGGATCTAGAAGCGATCGGCGATATCAGTGAGGTTTGGGAAGCAGGAATCGTAGATTTAGAAACTCAAATCTCTAGCTCTCCAATCATTCTCAACTGGCAAGACCTTGTGAAACTTGCAAATTTATTCGATCAGGTTATTAATCTTACTCTCGTCGCCTGCTTGAATGCTGCTGATATTCCCGCCGTTGACTTTGATATGACCAATTCAGCTTGTGAATTAGCCTTTGAGCTAGTCGATAGTACGGTTTGGAGGATTTTCGCTAGGCGGGAAGATACATTAGATGCCTTTGTCAAACCCCTATTGCAATCAGCAGCTTAGTCTTCTGTCTAGAATTTTTGCTCTCACTTCTGCTGCGGTCGCTGGTGCTAACAAAACACCGTTTCGATAATGTCCAGTTGCAAGTAAAACATTCGGCTTAAGTTCTTCAATCACTGGAGCGGGACGACCCTGTGGACGCGGACGCAAGCCAAACCAAGTCCGAATCGGTTCTGCATCTTTGAGAGCCGGACAAAACTCGATCGCTTGTCGCATCACGTCATCAAACATTGATCGATCGGGCGGCAACACTTCCCCCGCCTCAGTCGGAAACTCAACCGTCGCGCCAATCCAATACTCCGATGCTCTGATCGCAACAATATGCACATCATTTCCGGTAATCACAGGTAAATCTGAATCGCTCAACGGCTTGGGCAATCGAACCTGAATCGCTTGACCTAAGACAGGGCGAATGTCAACTGAGCTTTCAATCGCACTTGTTCCCACTCCCGCAGAAATGACGAGATAATCTGAGGCGATCGCACCTCCAGAAGTTTGAACCTGATGATCCTGCATTCCGATCACTTTGGTTCCAAACTCAAAACGAACACCTCGCAATTTTGCCGCTTCAATTAGCGCTTGAGTGAGTGCGACGGGATTGACTTGTCGATCGCTTGGTGAATACACGGCAGCAGAAGCACGATAGAGAAACGGAAGCTCTGATTTTAATCGCGCTTGATCCCAGAGTTCTAAAGTTAAATCCTGTTTTTGTCGCACTTCGATCAAGCGATGCCAAACCGATAAATCATCATCGGGAAATTGCAGCATCAAAATGCCTTGGCGATTGAAGGGAATCGATCGTCCGGTCAGCGCTTCTAACTCTGGAATGGTTTCGTTGTAATACTGGATTCCATGCAGTCGCATTCTCAAATTGCGACCTTTTTCCTTTTTGCTGATTGCACCCATTAATACGCCGAGTGCTGCCCCTGTAGAGGTTGGGCATTGAGTTAAATCGGCTTGAACCGGAGTCGGTTGAGCATCAATCACTCTAATCTCTAAACCTGAAATCTTGCTGAGTTCGTAAGCGATCGTCGCGCCCACCACGCCACAGCCTGCGATCGTAATCTTCATATGCAGGGCGAAGCATAAACAACTTGAGAATTCATCCTTCGCCCCCTTTCGCTTAACCTTGTGGAATCAACTTGGTGAGCGCTTCTAAATCCTTCACCGTTTCCCCATAGTAGCGAATCGCTTCCTTATAGTTATTCGATGCCGAGGCTTGATCGATCTCCACCAAATCGTTTGCAATCTGTTTTGCCAGATCGCGGGCTGGCTTCTGCTCATTCGGCAACAAACTGCCCGCAACTCGGCTCATAATCACGCGGATCTCACCCAAGGGCCCATGAATAAAGTTCCGCGCAAAGATGAAATCCTCTTGCTGAATCAGATTTTGTAATTCAGGTAAGCGATCGCTCAACTCGCTCAAATCTTTTGCATAGCTCTGAATCTCTGCAATCTTCTCCGGAGTGTAAGTTGGCTTAACTGCTGTCGGACTGCTACAGCCCACCATGACGATCGCCATGATCGTGCAAAAAACAAGTGCCAGAATAGAACGATACTTTGCCATAACCCTATGTTTCAACTCACTGATATACCACGCCTTCAAACTGCCGAAAATCAGGCGCAGTCTGTGTAAAAGCAGTCTATCCCAAAACGAGTCCCTCCGAATCGGTCACAGAAATACCCACCGGATTCAGAAGACAAAGATACACTGAATACACCGCTGTTTTTCGCGTTACGTTATATGGTTCTCTCCTTCAGACAAGTCGCGATCGGAGCTTCGCTGTTAGCCGCTGGTGGTGGAGCGGGCTTGGTGGCAAATCATTATTTGAGCAATCGGCTTCAAGGGCAGCCGTTTCAGGTGCAATCCGCTCCGCCCAGCACGATTCTGGTGTCTCCAGATATCGCAAAAAATGAAAATTTTATTTCTACGGCGGTCGATCGAGCAGGCCCTGCAGTAGTGCGAATCAATGCGACTCGGCGCGTATCAAGTAATGTCCCTGAAGCGTTTCGGAATCCTGTCTTCAAGCGGTTTTTTGGCGATCAGCTTCCAGCTCCTGAAGATCGAGTCGAGCGCGGAACTGGATCAGGCTTTCTGCTCACTTCAGATGGTCGGTTGCTCACGAATGCTCATGTGGTCGAAGGAACTGACACCGTAGAAGTAACGCTGAAAGATGGACGTACTTTCGAGGGGCGGGTCGTTGGAACGGATTCTGTAACCGACGTGGCAGCCGTGAAAATCGATGCGGCAGGGCTACCCAACGTAACGCTCGGAAAATCGACCAGTTTGATTCCGGGGCAGTGGGCGATCGCGATCGGAAATCCGTTGGGTCTCGATAACACAGTCACGGCTGGCATTATCAGCGCGACGGGTCGATCGAGCAGTCAGGTAGGCGTTTCGGATAAACGAGTCAGCTTTATTCAAACCGATGCCGCGATTAATCCCGGTAATTCAGGTGGGCCGTTGCTCAACGATCGCGGTGAAGTGATTGGCATTAATACGGCAATTCGGGCAGATGCTCAGGGGTTGGGATTTGCGATTCCGATCGAAACTGCTCAGCGAGTTGCCGAACAGCTTTTCACTAAGGGCAGTGTCGATCATCCTTACTTGGGGATTCAGATGATTGATTTAACGGCGGCGATTCGTGAGGAACTGAACAAAGAATCGGGCGGTCGAGCGCAAGTCACAGAAGATCAAGGCGTATTTATTGCGCGGATTGCAGAGAATTCTCCGGCAGCTCAAGGGGGATTACGTCCCGGCGATATTATCCAAAAAATTAACGGCACTTCAGTTCAGACCACTTCCGATGTTCAGAGACAGGTCGAAGCAAGCCAAATTGGAGCGCCACTTCAAGTCGAGGTGAAGCGAGGAAACAGCACACAGACCGTTCAGGTACGTCCGGGCGCGTTTCCGAAAAAAAGCTAAATCCTAGGCGCATTGATTAGAAATCGGTGCGCTTAGAGTTCTCCTTAGAGATCCCCAATATTGTTTTCGAGTTCCATCCGCTGCTCCATCTGACGCAGGAAATAGCCGGTCAGCATTGCGGAAGCGAGTAGTCCTGCAAGATTTTCGCGATCAGTGGTAATTTTGACATTGAAGCCGTCTGCGGGGAGAACACCGACCAATCCCTGCACGTTGTGGGAGACAATCTGCTTGACTTGAGGACTAGCCGATCGTGCCACCCGTTCTAGGACTTCGGGTGGTTGATGCTGAAGGTAACGCAGCAGCGCGTTTGCGTCGCTTGCCTCAGCATCGGTATGAAGAAAATTAGCACTGTCAGGATTAAATGCCATTGGGTTCCACAAAAACCTATCCAATTATTTTGGCATTTCTTTACAAATTCGCCCACTTTGAGCGGTGGGAAAAATTGCTTCTTTGGATCTGCCAGCAGTGCGATCGTCAAATTTTCTATAATCCTTCTAATTGTCTCGCTCAGCGCTCATGACTTCCTCAACCCCTACCGCGCCCGATTTTCTTGCCGTTTTCGAGCAGGCTGCTTTGGCATTCCAGAACTCAACAGCGAACCGTCCGGCAGCCGAGAGCGTTGTAGATGCGCTTTTGCAGGCTGAAAAATTGGCAAAGCAGCGATCAATCGATGACCAGTTTTCGCAACTCCAGGGGCAGTGGCGGCTTTGTTTTGCCACTGGAACCCGCAAAATCCGCCAAGGTGGAATCAAACTGAAAAAAGGATACTATGTGCCTAAACTTGCGAAAGCTCAAATCTCATTTAGTACCGATGAGTCTGGAGCCGAGCGAATTGGCAATCAAGCGCGAATCGGGCTGCTGTCCTTGAAGTTTTCCGGCCCTGCGCGATTTCAACCGAAGAAGCATTTGCTGGCGTTTGAGTTTACACAGATCCAGGTTTGCTTAGGAGATCAGCCCATTTATACTCAAGCGGTGCGGGGTGGAGCCGAAAAGGAACAAGCATTTTCAGAAACTTCTATTGGGAAACTTCCCTTTTTTGCGTTTTTCCTGATTCGCGATCGCTTCATTGCAGCCCGTGGACGGGGAGGCGGACTTGCACTCTGGGTTAAAGATTAAAATCGCAATTGATGCACGATCGGATTAAAACAGCGAAACCTTCGATCAGGAAGCGCCGTCTAGTTGGTTGAAGCCTCACTCATTCTCTTCATAAGGGTGTTGCAATGAGCAAGAACACTGATTCCGGTTCAGAGTTCGATTTTTCAAAATTTGATGCCGATCCAAAGTTGAGCAATAAACGCAATATTTCAGTTCCGCCGCCAAACCAATACTTTGATGTAGAGCAGATTCCCTCCGGATTTACGCCGATGGGAGAAGTGGCGGTAGAGGGACGGATGTATCGGGGTCTGAGCCAAGGACGGATGCCCTGGGGCATCATTGTGATCAGTTGGGTCGCGATCGGGCTACCCATTTTAGGTCTCTGTGGGTATATCATCTACGCATCGCTTGAGCCACTCTTGACTGGAACTACACCGCTGAGTTTCCAGACTCTCTTTTCAACGATTCTAGTTTTAGCGCTGCATCTCATGGTTCCAGGGGTGATTCTATTCATTGTGATTAAAGGAACTAGAGCGAAACTCCGTTATGTTCGCTCTAGGAGTCGTCGAGGTGAGTAAGCGCTTATCCCTTCTGAAAGAACTGTTTCAGAATTTCATTGGGAGGTCGATCCCAAGTGTCGATATGCCTATAAATCAGTCCATCTGCGTTAAGACTGTAAGTGGAAGTGCCGTTAAACAAAAGTCGCGCCTTCCAAGGGACTCTCAGCGTTCCGCGAACTGTCCAATCCGCCAAGATAGTCGATTCATCTTTGGGGTAGACCTGATGCAGATCGAAAAATAGCTCAGTGAAAAACAGTTTGCCGTGAAAGCGCAATGTCCAAAAGATAATGCGATAGTTAAACTTCCACTTAAAGGTATTGACCGGATCTTTGAAGAAGATATCTGAACTATAGATGTCGTAGGTAATATCCTTCTCAAACAAAGTCGGTAGATCTTGCTTGAGCGTGTGAATGATTTCGTCAACTCGGTTTTGAGCAATCATCGGATTTCACCTCGATCGAGTCTAGACATTGTGGCATTGACAGACGATCGTATGACAATAAAAAACGTATGACAATAAAAAACAGCGGACAAGTTCTCCTCATCCGCTGTGGTCAGAACAGAGCGAAACCTAAATCGCTTAGAGATGAGCCGAGAGCACTTCTCGATACTGGCTCTTTTGCTTCACGCCTTTGAGTTCTGCAATCTTATCTTTGTTCTTGAAGATATGAACGGTCGGCGTTCCAATGACCCCTGCTGCCTCGGCAATGTCTTGATCTTCTTCAATGTTAATTTCAACGAAGTGGATCTTACCGTCGAACTCATCCACAACTTTGTTGAGAATTGGCTTCAGAGTATGGCAAGGCCCGCAAGTCGGAGAGACATATTTGACCAAAATTGGACGATCGCTCTCGTGATACAGCTTCCGCAACGCCAAACCGCCCCGATGCCGCGTCGATTCTAGGCTAAACTCAATAACTTCGGTTTCTATGGGAGCGTGAGCGGTATTCTCTTCGTTCGGCACGTCTGCTTGAATCCGAGGGAACTCTTGCACCAATCCATTCACCGAGAGCCAACGTTCCGCCAGCATTGCCGCCATACATCCGGTTCCGGCTGCGGTAATCGCCTGACGAAATTCGTGGTCTTGCACATCACCTGCGGCAAACACACCTTCTAAGCTGGTTTCAACGCCGCCATGCTGGGTCTTGATGTAACCAATTTCATCCAGTTCGAGTTGACCTTTGAATAGAGCAGTGTTTGGGGTGTGCCCGATCGCATAAAACAAACCTTTCGCGTCGATCGTGCTTTCTTCGTTGGTCTTGCGGTTGCGGATTCTCACCCCGGTCATATGTTTGACATCACCGACGACATCGATCGCTTCAGAATTCCAGTGAACGGTGATACGAGGATTGCTCAAAACGCGGTCTTGCATCGCTTTCGAGGCTCTCATCGCTTCGCCCCGCACCAGCAGATGCACATGATCGCCGTACTTGGTGAGATAGATTGCTTCTTCGGCGGCTGTATCTCCACCGCCAATTACAACCAGCGGCACACCCCGGAAAATCGGAGTTGCACCATCGCAAATCGCACAGGCGGAAATGCCACGGCTCCAGAATTCATGCTCATTCGGTAAACCCAACCGTTTTGCTGTCGCTCCGGTCGCAATGACAACGCTATGTGCTTTAACTTCTTGAGTTTCAGAGCGAATCGTAAATGGACGCTGCGAAAAATCAACCGACAGCACATCTTCTGTCACCAGCTCTGCACCCCAACGCTCAGCTTGCGCTTTCATCTGCATCATTAACTGAGGCCCAGTGATGCCTTGCGGAAAACCAGGAAAATTTTCAACTTCGGTCGTGGTCATGAGTTGTCCGCCGGGAATTCCTCCTGCCTGAAATCCTTCAAATACGAGCGGCTTGAGGTTGGCGCGTCCTGCATAGATTGCTGCCGTATAGCCAGCGGGACCCGACCCAATGATCACTAAATTTTCGACAGTTGGGTTTGCCATAAAATTCTATTACAAACTCATAACGACTATGAGTAGTATAGCGCAGATCTGAAAGAAAATGAACCAGGTAAAATACGGATCGTAGGTATGCGATCGATTCTATGACTCTCGCTTCAAAGCAGATGACACTTGCCGAATATTTAGCGTATGATGCCGGGACAGAGCAGCGCTATGAGTTAGTGGATGGAGTCTTGGTTGAGATGCCACCGGAAAGCACTCGGAATAGCCGAATTGCGCTGTTTTTGCTGTCAGAGTTTCTCAAGCTGCTGTCGTTTCAGAAAAATAACCACAAAGATTACGAACTGGTCGTCAGCGGCGCACGGGCAAGAGTTCGCTTTCCAGATTTGATGGTATTTACAGAGGAATTAGTTGAAGCTTTGAGTGGTGCTACGCGAGGCACAATTCTACTGAAGATGCCGCCGCCTGCGATCGCGATCGAGATTGTGTCTCCGGGCAAAACCAATCGCGATCGTGACTATCGATATAAGCGACCCTTGCGGTATCTGCGAAGCAGCGCGGAATATGCAGCGCGAGGCATTGCAGAATACTGGATTATTCTCCAGATGAAGCGCAAATTACTTTACTGACTTTGGTAGATGGATTTTATGAAGCGGCGGTACTGCGAGGCGACGATCGAATTCAATCCGCTCAGCTTCCTGAATTGCAATTAACTGTGAATCAAGTGATGCAAGCGGGAGAATAAATTGTTCGATCGCTTCAATCAATGGTTGACTTAGTGGGTCGAAGATTGTTCATTTGCTGAATTTATCAACTTTGCTTAGTTGTGTTTGTTTAGGCTGCTTATTCCTCATGGAGCTTCAGCAATTTTGGCTAGGTTACGAGGAAGAAGGGATTTATCGCTTAGTGCAGAGGGACATAAGGCTAAATTTCGGCAAACTCGATCGAGTCATCGGCATACCGAACAGAGCGCATTTCACCCATCGGCAACTACACCCGCACGATTACGGTTTGCCTCAGTGCGATCGCACTCCATTCTTCTTACAGTAGAAACATCAAGGGCGGACGAACAAAGCCCAAGACTTAACTCCTCTCTCTTAAACAATGACCATGATGACTTCTACTCGTTTGCAACCTTGGCAAGAAATGGAACTAGCTCGTCGTCAATTCAATCAACTCTTCAACGAATTGATGCCAACTCGCGAAGCAACCTGGACACCTGCGATCGAGTTCAATAGCAGCGATGATGCCTTCACCGTTCGCGTTCAACTCCCTGGCATCAAGGCAGAAGATGTTGAAGTGCAAGTCGGACGCGATGCGATCGCGATTTCCGGTGAGCGCAAGTTTGAGCAAACCGACACGAAAGGATTCCGCTCTGAGTTCCGCTACGGCAAGTTCCACCGCGTGATCACGCTACCTGCTGCTGTGCAGAACGATCAAGTCAAAGCTGAATTCGTTGACGGTATTCTGACGCTGACGCTGCCACGCTACCAAGCGGTGAAGCCTGCGGTGGTGAAGCTGAACTTGACTGGTACAACCGAAGCTGCGATCGCACCCCAAGCTGAAGCAGCACCGGAGGCACCTCAAGCTGAAGCGGAAACCGCAGACGTTTGGAATAGCTAGAGATGAGCGTGGGGAGTAGGGAGCAGGAATACTAATTTCTGTTCTCCCTACTTCCCATCCCCAACCGTCCCCCGATATGGTTCGGTAGGTACGGTAAATACCCCTTCATGGAACGCCATTAGCCGAACAGTATATAAGGTAGGGGATTGAAGGATGCTTTGGTGGCATTAACCCGTTTGAGTCCTGCCGCCCCGAACTAATTCTGGCACTATTGCCAGTCCCCTACCCTGACAAAGCATTTGATAGTGATGGAGCCGAAGCACCAATATGGCAAAAGTTGTTGGAATTGACTTAGGAACGACAAACTCGTGTGTCGCTGTGATGGAAGGCGGTAAGCCCACTGTGATTCCGAATGCAGAAGGCGGTCGGACAACTCCTTCCGTCGTTGCATTTGCGAAAAATGGCGATCGCTTAGTCGGTCAAATCGCAAAGCGTCAAGCCGTGATGAACCCAGAGAATACCTTCTATTCAGTGAAGCGGTTCATCGGTCGTCGCGTTGATGAAGTGACGCACGAAACCACAGAAGTTTCCTACAAAGTCCTGAATATCAGTGGCAATGTAAAACTCGACTGCCCCGCACAAGGTAAGCAGTTTGCACCGGAAGAAATCTCTGCTCAAGTTCTTCGCAAGCTGAAAGAAGATGCCAGTAAGTATCTGGGCGAAGATGTTACCCAAGCGGTGATCACCGTTCCCGCTTACTTTAACGATTCCCAGCGCCAAGCGACCAAAGACGCAGGTAAGATTGCAGGTCTAGAAGTGCTGCGGATCATCAACGAGCCGACTGCGGCATCGCTGGCTTATGGTCTGGACAAGAAGAGCAACGAAACGATTCTTGTGTTTGACTTGGGTGGTGGTACGTTTGATGTCTCGATTTTGGAAGTGGGCGACGGTGTGTTTGAAGTGCTAGCAACTTCGGGCGACACCCATTTAGGAGGAGACGACTTCGATAAGAAGATTGTGGACTATCTCGCCGACACCTTCGCACGTGCAGAAGGAATTGACCTTCGTAAAGATAAGCAAGCTCTGCAACGCTTAACCGAAGCGGCTGAGAAAGCGAAGATCGAGCTTTCCAGTGTGACTCAGGTAGACATTAACCTGCCGTTTATCACCGCAACTCAAGATGGGCCGAAGCACCTTGAGAATATGCTGACTCGTCAGAAGTTCGAGGAATTGTGTGCAGATTTAATCGATCGGTGTCGCATTCCAGTTGAAGCGGCATTGCGTGACTCGAAACTCGACAAGAGCAAGATCGACGAAGTTGTGTTAGTCGGGGGTTCGACCCGGATTCCTGCAGTTCAAGAAGTCGTGAAGCGCGTTCTGGGCAAAGATCCGAATCAAACCGTTAACCCCGATGAAGTTGTGGCAATGGGTGCTGCAATTCAAGCAGGGGTGTTGGCAGGTGAAGTGAAAGATATTCTCCTGCTCGACGTGACTCCGCTGTCTCTCGGTGTCGAAACCTTGGGCGGTGTGATGACTAAGATTATTCCTCGTAACACCACAGTTCCGACCAAGAAATCGGAAGTGTTCTCGACGGCAGTTGATGGACAAAGCAATGTAGAAATCCATGTGCTGCAGGGTGAGCGCGAAATGTCGAACGACAACAAGAGCCTCGGAACCTTCCGTCTCGATGGAATTCCCCCGGCTCCGCGTGGTGTTCCTCAAATCGAAGTCACTTTCGACATCGACGCCAATGGTATCTTGACTGTTTCTGCGAAAGATAAGGGCACGGGTAAGGAACAATCGATCAGCATCACGGGTGCATCGACCTTGCCGAAGGATGATGTTGAACGCATGGTTCGCGATGCTGAAGTCAATGCTTCAGCAGACAAAGAACGGCGTGAGCGCATTGATATGAAGAACCAAGCGGATTCGCTGGCGTACCAGGCTGAGAAGCAGATCAGTGAACTTGGTGATAAGGTTCCTGCCGATGACAAGACCAAGGTTGAAGGCCTGGTTAAGGATCTCAGAGAGGCGATCGCCCAAGAGAACTTCGATCGGATCAAGACGCTGACCACTGATCTGCAACAGGCGCTGTACGGCATTAGCCAAAACCTCTATCAGCAAGCGGGTGGCGGTGCTGCTCCAGACGTTGATCCGGGTGCAAGTGCAGGCGGTTCGACGGGTTCGACGGGTGGTGATGATGTGATTGATGCTGACTTCACCGAGTCGAAGTAAACTCTAGTTTGATTGTGATTGAGGCTGGTAGTTTCCTTTGCTGGAGCTACCAGCTTTTTTGTTTAAAACCCTGCAACCGAGGTGGGTGAATTAGATATTCAGCTTCAGCAACACAAACAACGATCGCAGCGCGAATGCGTTCACGCCCGCTCCAAAATGACGATATCAGCAGAGGCAAGTTGATTTTGAAGCTTTGCTTGCATCAAGCGATCGCTGGAAGGCTCTGGTTTAAGCTGTCCAGTCGTCGGCTCGCAATCCTACGATTTTGGCAAATCGTAGGATTGCGAGCGAGTAAAATTGCATTGCTAGTGAGACAAATTGCAGCAGTTTCCAGATTCATGTTTCCTAGACGCGAGTAGGCTTTTCGCAAACGTTGGTGTTCTAAAGCGGCGGTGAGGCTAAACGGCAGAACCACGATCGACTATCAATCGATCGCTACCTGTTGTAGTCCTTGATAGGCTAAGGCCTTTTCCTCTGGCGTTTTCGCTCTAGAGACGATACTAAGTCGCCCTCGCACTTGCTCTTCGTAGGTAGTCATAGTGTTGGAATGCGAAAGCTCAAAAGCGAATCGCGCATAGTCCCTGATGTTGACAGAGCCATGCTTACTTTTATCAAGATTGAAACTCTTTGAAGAAATGCAAATCAACATCGTATGTTTTGCGAGGAATTAAGCCTAACTCTAAGCTTTCAAACATATCTAAAAGCTTTTCACCGTGAACAAGCTCAAGCGGTGGAACACCATCTCTCACAGCTTCTTTCTGAGCATCAGGCGTAAACGTTCCAGTGGTAAGAATGATTCCTTTGTCTGCTCGACCCATCATTGCCCCTCGAAAATCTCGAACTTGCGAAGAAGACACTAAACCAGAGTAACGCTTGCATTGAAACAGAACCTTGAAACTAACGAACGAGTTAACCTGTAAAATCTCGTGTCCATCAATTCCGCCATCTCCAGATCGTCCTGTAACTGTGACCTGCTCAAATCCTGACTCTCTTAGTAACCGCTGACACAATCGCTCGAGTCCTGCGGACGGAAGCGACAACATCATTTCTAGGAGCTTTTTACGATATGAGGAATCATCCCTTGCTTTGGTGTCGTTTGGAGCAATGCTTTCCTCTACAGCCTCATTTTCTTCGGTGATATCGGTTGAAGCTCGATCGCTTTCAAATTCCGCATGAATTTGCTTGAACAAAAGTAGCGATTGCTCAGGTGTGAGGAATTCAATTTCTCGTCCTTGATCGCTTAAGCTCCATACGCCCCGGATGAATCAACTAATCCAGCTTTCACGAGATAAAACCGCGCCCATGCGACTTGATTATCAAATCTAGGTGCGCCGCCTTCCAATAATTCGGTTCTTTCCGCTTCAGAAAGATCAAGTTGTTTTGCAATAAAATCACGGACTTCTGAGGGACGACCTGATCCTCCTAGCTCTTTTAGGGCTTGCAGAACTGGTGAGAAGAATCGAACAAATTTAGGTCCACTCATCGCTGCTGCTCACTGGTATCAAAATCCGCTTGAATTATGCTATATCGAAGTTTTGAAAACCAAACAATAAAAAAGCAGGCGTAGAGCCTGCCTATAGATTCAAGAAATTAGACGATCGCTCCACCAAGAACGATCGCCCTCATTCCTATTCTTCGTCCAAGATTTCCTCTTCGCTGTCATGCTCATCGACCTGACCGACCGAATTCGCAGACACCTGTGCGCCCATTTCTAACTTCTCGCGCACCTGAAGCTCAAGCTCCTTCGCAAGTTCTGGACGCTCTTCCATGTACTTGATTGCATTATCGCGACCTTGGCTGATATTCTCGCCCTTGTAGCTGTACCAAGCACCCTTGCGCACAATCACGCTCGTTTCTTCAGCCAGATCAACCAGACAGCCCAAAGTCGAGATTCCCTTACCGAAGATGATGTCAAACTCTGCAATTCTAAACGGAGGCGCAACTTTGTTCTTCGCCACCTTCACCTTTGCACGAGTTCCAAATTCTTCGGTTCCCTTCTTCAAGGTTTGAATCCGGCGAATATCGAGCCGCACCGAAGCGTAATACTTCAGCGCTTGACCGCCTGTGGTCGTTTCCGGGCTACCGTAAGTGACCCCGATCTTCTGACGCAACTGGTTGATGAAGATCACCGTACAGCCCGATTTACCAATGTTGCCTGTGATCTTCCGCAGCGCTTGGCTCATTAATCGCGCTTGCAGACCCATATGAGAGTCACCCATTTCCCCTTCGATTTCAGCGCGGGGAACCAGAGCGGCTACAGAGTCTACGACCACCACATCAACCGCCGTTGATCGCACTAACTGATCCACAATTTCCAGCGCCGATTCTCCAGTATCCGGTTGAGAAATCAGCAGGTTCGCAATGTCTACACCCAACGCCGCTGAGTAGCTCGGATCAAGCGCGTGTTCAGCATCCACGTATGCCGCAATGCCGCCAGCCTTTTGCACTTCTGCGACCGCATGAAGCGCCAACGTCGTTTTACCTGAACTTTCAGGCCCGTAGATTTCGATCACCCGACCTTTGGGTAAACCACCACCCAGCGCCAAATCCAGCGTCAAAGCTCCCGTTGGAATCGTTTCTACTTTCATTCGGGTGGCATCGCCTAGGCGCATGATGCTGCCTTTCCCGAAGTTGCGCTCGATCTGGGTAAGAACGAGATTTAGGGCTTTTTGCTTATCGGTCGTTTCTGTAGTTTTAGTTGCCATTAGCGCCTCAGAAAGTGGTGTGAAAAAAGAGAGTGGGGACAGAACGGGATGGGCAATTGTAGCCGAATTGCGATCGAACTATCACCTAATTGCCAAACTTTGTAGCATAGAGAGGATGCCGCTCTCAGCACAATTCGTATTTCTTCTTCTAGGGTAACGAGAATGACCTCGAAACTGCCGAACTTGTTGGTACCGGATACCGCCCTGACGGTGGCGGGTCTTACGGCTTACATTCAGTTGCTGATCGAGCAAGATGATCAACTGCGCCAAGTCTGGCTCACCGGAGAAGTGTCGAGTGCGACGCGATATCACAGTGGGTTGTTTTTCACGCTGCAAGATCCGGATGCGAAGGCTGCGATCCAATGTGTGGTTTGGAATAGTCAGTTGCATAAGTTGGCGACGTTACCCGCTCCAGGTGAACAGTTGATTTTGCTCGGTCGTGTGCATGTGCAGCCGCACCGGGGCAGCTATCAGTTAATCGTCTGGCAAGCGCTTCCAGCGGGGGAAGGCTTACGCGCTCTGCGATCGCGTCAACTCAAAGACCGTCTCGAAGCCGAGGGGCTGTTTGATGCTGATCGCAAGCGCCCGATCCCGACTCATCCGCAAACCGTAGCGGTTGTGACTTCACCGCAAGCCGCCGCTTGGGGAGACATTCAAAGAACGCTGAAGCGACGATATCCGGGTTTACGGGTGCTGTTTTCACCTGCATTGGTACAGGGCGATCAAGCACCTTTGTCGATCGTAGCTGCCATCAAACGGGTTGAGCGAGATAACAGAGCAGATGTACTAATTATATCACGAGGCGGCGGTGCGATCGAAGATATGGTCTGTTTTAATGATGAAAATGTTGTGAGAGCGATCGCGGATTGCCCAATTCCGGTGATTGCGGGGATTGGACATCAGCGCGATGAATCGCTTTCGGATTTGGCGGCAGATCTGGCGGCGCATACTCCGACGGCTGCGGCAGAACAGGCGGTTCCTTGTTTGGCGGATTTGTATGAGCTTCACAACAATCGAGTTCAGTCGCTCAATCTAGCGATGCTGCAATACATGAGCGAGGAGCACGATCGTTTAGCTGGATTGCGCGATCGTATCTCTCGATTGAAGCTCGATCGTGCTTTGAAACAAGAAGCACAAGTCATTTCCTGGCTGCGTCAACGATTGATTCAATCCACGCAAAGACGGTTTCAAATTGCAGAGCAACACTGTCAAATGCTTCAGGAAAAATTGACTACGCTTGATCCGGCATCGGTTCTACAGCGAGGATATGCAGTAGTTCGGGCAGAATCGGGAATTGTGCGATCGACGAACGATGTAACGGTTGGCGAAACCTTAAAAATTCAGCTAGGACAAGGGCAAATTGATGTGACTGTAACTAACGTATCGGCAGATAAAACTGTATAAGTAAAATAGCGATCGAACTTTTGCCGATGAATTCCTCTTCTAATGCAAACGCTCAAAAATCGAATCGTTCTTCTGAATCCTGGAACTATGAAACGACGGTGGCAAAAGTCGAGGAAATTTTGACGCGGATTGAATCAGGCGAATTGGAATTAGCCGATGTGTTTGAGGAGTTTTCGGCTGCGGTTGAATACTTAAGACAATGTGAATCGTTTTTAGCAGAGCGGCAGAAACAGGTGGATTTGTTGATTGAAACGTTGACCGATGAAGCTGAGTTTTAGCAGTCAAAAGTCTCTAAACTACTCTCTAGAACTTCAGCAATCGAGTAAGGGCATTTAGCAGGAAAATATTCGATCGATAATCCAGTTTCTGCGCTTGCAAGTCGGGTTGCTTTGCGATACTGCTTCTCAAGAATTTCGGTAAGATAGCTTTTAAGACTTGGAGAATCTTCTAGCGCTTCCTCGATTCGTATCCGATGTTCCATAATACTCAATTCCCAACTTTATGAGCGGCGATCGATTTGATATTGCCACTTCAGTAAATGCAATAAAACAATCACTAAATTACTCGATAGGCTTCTCCGTTCGCTTTTTTCAATGTCTTCGATCTCATCCAGTAGATTCTTCCAATCAACCTGGCTATAGTTCTGATGTTTTAACTTTTTAAGTGTGTCCTGAATCCACAGATATAGCGATTGCCATTAGTGTTGCGGTATCGATGGAGAGGAACTGGGCACTCTAAGACAGTTGAGTTGCTCAGTCCCTTCGATGCCGAAAGCTTACAGTCAAGATTTGCGAGA
>NZ_JAMPLL010000045.1:0-25281 GCF_039962495.1 Leptolyngbya sp. AS-A5
TGAAGCGGCTCCGGTTGCACTCTCTGCTCCTGCAATCAACGGTTAGTCTCTAGCTGTTTAAGCGTGAAAAAGCCCTCCGAGATTCGGAGGGCTTTTTCACGCTTAAATGGATTTCTATTGGGGCAGGTCAATCGAGGAACTTTGGCTTATCCTGGAAATCAGTGATCTGCAAAATGTATTAAGAATGTCTATTTCGTGGCAGCGATCGTTAATTTTCGGCGGAATTGGCGCGACCCTCTCGCTCTGGATTCTAGAAAATTTGACGCATACTCTGGGAGACTGGCTTCCTGCGATCGTGATTGGAAGCGGAGTGGCTTGGGCAGCGCTGAAATTTCAAAAAGACGATACTCCAAAAATTCGAGTTGAGCCAGTCTCTCTGAATCGAGTGCAGAATGAATTAGCTCAGGCAAAGGGCTTATTGGACTTGCTGGCGATCGAGACTCAGGATTTAACGATCGATGGCAGCGCTCAGCAACTCTCAGATCTGCGATCGCAGATCCATCAGATCACTTCAGATTTAAATCGTGAAGAAATTCGCTTTGCGGTTATGGGCGGAAAATTCGTCGGTAAAACGATGCTTGTTAATCTGCTAGAGCATCGTTGGACGAGTGAAGTTTCACAAAAGCTTGTAATTCAAGACACGCCAGAATTATTTGCGGCTACCGATAGTGGGATTATTGCGGAAAGAGATGCTTGGAAGCTTGCACGATCGGCGGATGTCGTCTTATTCGTGACTAACGGCGATTTAACCTCAACTGAATTTCAAGCCATTCAACAAATTACTACCGTTGGCAAACGATTAATTCTTTTATTTAATAAACAAGATCAGTATCTGCCCGAAACGCAGCAAGTGATTCTGAATCATCTGCGCGATCGCGTGTCTGGGATGCTTGCACCTCAGGATGTGATTGCGATCGCGACGAATCCAAAATCTCTAAAAATTCGGCAGCATCAATCAGATGGCACCTTCAAAGAATGGCTAGAAAAGCCAGAGCCACAAATTTTGCCACTGCTCGATCGCTTGAATCAGATTCTCTCGCAGGAAGGGCAGCAGCTTGTTCTAACAAGCTCACTCAGCAACGTTACTGCAGTTCAGGCTGAGGCGAAATCGGCACTAAATCGGGTGCGACGCGATCAAGCCATGCCCCGGATTGCTCAAGCTCAGTGGGTTGTGGCAGGAACAACGTTTGCAAATCCTTTTCCAGCATTAGATCTACTTGCAACTGCGGCAATTAATGGGCAGATGGTGATGGATTTGAGCAATTTGTATCAGCGTAAATTTACGCTAGAGCAGGCAAGAACGGTTGCGACCACGATGGCGAGCGTGATGGTGAAATTAGGATTGGTTGAAGTTTCCACGCAAGCGATCGCCAGCATTCTTAAAACAAACGCCATTACTTTTGTTGCGGGTGGACTCATTCAAGGAGTAAGTGCGGCTTACTTAACTCGAATGGCTGGATTAACCCTAATTGAGTATTTTGAGGACGAGCCGACTGGAGAAATTAAGCAGGATGTGCTGCAACGAATCATGCAAAAGGTGTTTGAGCAAAATCGCCGCCTACCGTTTCTACAAATGTTTGTGAAGCAGGCAGTCGATCAGCTAGTGAAACCGACTATTGCATCTTCTCCCCAAATGCTGAAACCCCTTGATGGATTACCGGCTCCTCAAGAAGCACCATTAGAAATTGGGGCAAAGCTAGAAGAGGAGACAAAGCTTAAACCGCTTCAGCCTTTATCCATTCCTGAACCCGTAGCGGTTCTGAATCAGGAAGCTTAGCTTGAGGGCAAAACGCTATAGCTGCCAAAAACTTTCAGCGTTTCTGTGCAAGTTGTCAATTCATCGAGTGCAGCTTGAATGGCATCTTGGCGAGTATCAGCTTCTAAATCAACGAAGAATACATAATCTCCTAGCGATCGCTTCGTCGGACGCGATTCAATTCGGCTCAAATTAATTCCTCGCTCTGCAAAAATCTGGAGCGGTTTCATTAATACGCCAGGTTTGTTTGCACTTACACTAAAGGCGAGAGAAGTCCAGCTTCCACCGGGAGATTGATCAAGACTTAGAACCAAAAATCGGGTGCAATTTTCTGGATGATCATTAATTGGAGAGGCAAGAATCGGCAGGCTATAAAGCTGAGCAGCTCTTTGCGAGGAAATTGCGGCGATCGTCTGGTCTTCGCCTAAATGCTGTAATGCTTCGGTGGTTGAGTTCGCGGCAATGAGTTGAACATTGGGAAGATTGCGATCGAGCCAATTCTGACATTGGGCTAGAGCTTGGGGATGAGAGTAGACAGTTTGAATCTCATCTAGGCGCTCTGCGATCGAGAGGAGAGCATGATTGATGGGCAGCACGATCGCGTGTTGAATCTTGAGCGTATCGAGTCGCCAAAGGGCATCGAGCGTCATTGTCACGCTTCCTTCGATCGAATTTTCAACTGGAACGACTGCGAAATGCGCTTGCTCTTTTGCCACCGCTTCTAACGCCTGTGTAATGCTGGGATAGGGACAAAGAAACGCAGTTTCATTGCTTGTTTGAGTTAACCAGGTTAAATATTTCAGTGCAGCGGCTTCCGTATAGGTTCCGTGCGGCCCTAGATGCGCGATCGTCTGTGTCATCGCCTGTTTCCCAAATTCAAATTCATTTCTATATTCTGCTGAGTTTTGTAAAACCGTAATCTTTCGGCTAACTAAATAGGTTTATATTTCAAAAGATGAACATGGATTTCTGAAAAGGCTCTTAAAATTAGTTCATAATTAGAAAACTCCTTTGGATAACCATTCCCTGATGGATACTCGGTTCTCTGCTTCGCTCGGTGTCGAAATTGTTGTTCCAGACCAGCCTATTCATATTACAAATTATCTCCGGCGGCCCCAGCGAGTGGTGAATGCCTTAGCGGCATCGAGTCAGATTGAGCCACTGGATGAAGAAATCTATCGGCTGAAAATGCGTTCATTAAATTTTATGACGCTATCGATTCAACCTGTTGTTGATCTGCAAATTTGGGCAACTGAAACTGCGGCGATTAATTTACGATCAATTGCCTGCGAACTGCGCGGAATTGAGTACGACCAGTTTTTACTCAGCTTGCACGGGCAGCTTTCTCCTTATCAACAGCATGGCTTGACCTATTTAAAGGGACAAGCAGACTTAGCCGTTGAGGTTGAACTTCCACCGCCGTTTACCTTTATGCCTCGCCCCCTGCTGGAAACGGCTGGAAATAGTTTGCTGCTAAGCGTTTTGTCCACCATTAAGCAGCGCTTGCTCTACCAGTTGCTGGAAGACTACCGAAATTGGGTGGCGCTGCAAATGGAGACGAACACTCCAACTCATCCGATCTCAGCTAATCCTCTAAATTAAGCGCTAACTGCTGAATAGTTCGCTGAACTGGGGCATAAGTTCGACGATGATGCGGTGTGACTCCAAACTGGTCGAGTGCTTCTAAATGCTGCTTTGTTCCATAGCCTGCGTTGCGTTCCCAGCCGTATTGAGGAAACCGTTTTGCCAATTGCTGCATGAATCGATCGCGCCGCACTTTTGCAATGATCGAGGCGCAAGCAATCGCGTAACAGATAGCATCGCCATCGACGATCGCAGTGTGTGAACCAAGGTCAGCTTGCTTAATCGGACGACCATCAATTAACGCATGGTCGTAAGGTGCAATCCGAGAGAGCGCCCGTTGCATTGCAAGATAAGATGCCCGTAAAACATTGATTTGCTCAATTTCGTGAACCGTTGCGATTCCCACTCCAACACCGACTGCGCTTGCTTTAATCTGATCAAATAAGCGCGATCGGGCTGATGCAGAGAGCAGTTTAGAATCTCGAACTCCCTCCAGCATTTTGCACTGAGGTGGAATGAGAACGGCAGCCGCAACGATCGGCCCTGCAAGACAGCCTAACCCCGCTTCGTCTACACCTGCAACACGGAGCAGTCCTTGCTTCCACAAAGACTGCTCCGTTTCTAAGGTCGGATTCTGCGGCACGTTATTCTGTCACTGTTGCCGACGATCGCCGCCGTCTGCGTCTGATGGGGGCATCCTCTTCGGGTTCGGGTGCTGCTTCCGGTTCGGGCGCTTCAACTTCTGCCGCTTCAATCCCTACTGCCTCTACTGCAATCTCAGATGCGTCTTCTTGAATCGGTGCTTCTACAAGCTGATCCGCAGATTCCTTATCCTCTAGAATTTCCGTTGTAACGGCTTCCTCGGTTTGAACTGGGGCTTGAACCGCTTCAGGAGGAGGCGCTTCTCCGGGAAGTAGAACCGAAACGATCGCAGATTTCGGATTTTTGACCTCTCGACTTGACAGAATCAGGGGTGAAATTCCCATCCAGGCATAGACTTCCTGCTCGTCGGGAGTCATTTCGACATAGACAACTTCGGGCGGTTCAGCCGGGGTTTTGTTAAATCGATCGCGTCTCGAAGAACGATTGTTTCGCCGATCTTCGTAGCGATTTTCACGCGGCGCTTCTTCAGCAGGCGCATCAGCCACAGGTTCCGGCGTGTATTCGGTCGACCGTGGAACTAGCGTCGGAGCAGGTGGCGAAAACCCATTCGGGCGCGTGCCAGATTCTTCCCAACGGCTCGGCTTGGGTGGGGCTTCGCGCACTGGAGCCTCATTGCGTGTAAACTCACGCGGAGAGTCTTCACCAATTCGAGGACGACGGCGACGACTTCTTGCCGATCGACCCCGTTCTTGATAGCTCGGATGATGTAGAAGCTCTAGATCCGACTCACCCCCATCATTATCGAGATCGTCGCCTTCCCAAAAAGCCTCAGTTGCAGGCGGTGCAAGTTCTCGTCGGGGTTCAGTCCGTCCTGCAGGAGCGTATCGAGCAGCAGGGCGCTGTTCTAGGCTTTCACCTTCTTCAACCGCATCGACTTCTCCAGGAAGGTGAACGACGTGCCCTAAACCGCCACAAGTGGGACAAGGACGACCAAACAATTCATAAATGTTCTTTCCTTGCCGTTTCCGTGTCAGTTCGACGAGACCGAGTTCTGAGAGCTGAGAAATCTGCGGTTTCGCTTTGTCCGATCGTAGCGCTTTATTGAAGTGTTCTAAAACCTGCAATTGGTCACGTCGCGACTCCATATCGATGAAGTCTACGATGATCACGCCTGCGATATTTCTTAAGCGTAACTGCCGGGCAATTTCGGTTGCCGCTTCGCAGTTTGTCCAGAGTACGGTTTCTCTGGCGGTTGCCGATCGTGTAAACGAACCAGAGTTGACATCAATTACGGTTAGGGCTTCAGTCCGCTCAATGATGATATATCCGCCAGAGGGCAGATCCACTCTCGGCTTCAGCGCTTCTCGAATTGCGGCATTGACGCGGAAATAGTCGAGGATGGAAATGCGATCGCGATGATGGTCGATCAGAATGCCTTGAGGCGCTTTCCCGCCCCCCCAGTTTAATAACTGCTGTTTAACGCGCTTTAATCCAGTGTGAGAATCGACAACGATCCGGTTGACATCAGAACTATAGACATCCCGCAGAACTTTTTGAATAAAATCATCATCTCGGTTCAATAGGGCAGGCGCACGAGTGGAGCCTGCTTCTTGCAAAATGGCTTCCCACTGCCGCTGGAGCGTTTCCAAATCCTCCATAATGGCTTCTTCGGGCATTCCTTCGGCTTCGGTGCGAATAACGATTCCCATTCCGGCGGGCTTAATCAGAATCGCCAAGGCTCTGAGACGGTTACGTTCGTTCTCATTGCGAATCCGGCGGGATAAATTCACGCCACGACCATAAGGCATCAGAACCAGATAGCGCCCCGGCATCGAGATGTTTCCGGTCAGGCGTGGGCCTTTATTTCCGGTCGGCTCTTTCATTACCTGGACGAGAACCTTTTGCTGCGGAGCAAGCAGTTCGGTGATTGATCCAGCCGATCGCTTAAGTCGCAACGGCCCTAGATCCGAAACGTGAATAAATCCGTTTCGTTCAGAGTCACCGATATTTACAAATGCAGCATCAATTCCAGGTAAAACGTTCTCGACAATTCCTAGGTAAATGTCGCTCACCTGATGGCTTCCGGTGGCAACGATTAATTCTTGAATTTGATCTTCTGAAAATACAGCAGCGATTCGATGCTGCTCAGCAATTACAATTTGCTTTGGCATTCAATTTCCTCAAATCTGGGGGGCGATCGAAGCTTTGAAGTTTCGCTTCTCTCGCAACGAAAAAACAGGAGTGTGACCTCTCAAATCGCGTATCTAAAACACGATCAGTCCGAGCAGTGTTCAGCGTGAGTGGTTCTGAAAAACCGACGACCTCAAACCGATCCTCACTCTGACGATAGACAGTCAACGAGTGAACTTCGATCAAACAGGCAGCGACCGTAATTGTCCGCCGCATCTGGATGAAGAATAGCGAAAATCTGGCAAACAGGCTGAGTAAGACTCTAAGACCAACACCCGACAGCATCTACGGGGATTCTTAGCTCACTACAGCCTGTGATGCAAAGCATTATAACGTGCGGATCTGCATCTGTACCAATTTTGACGATTTGAATTTGAGGAGTGAAGTAAAAGAAAGTTTGATTACGCCAAAAAGAGCTGGGAGCGGTGGATGGTTAAAAGAGATAATTCTTGTCCAGCTACTTGTTCAAGAATCTTAATCATCTGCTCCGGCTTCAATAGCGTTCCATCATTCTGGCAACTGCCGATGTATTGCAACGTGGCTTTTTCCGCAGTCGATTCAAGCAATTGCAGGTTAAATAAGCGATCGCGCACGTCTAGCGGGTAGGTTTTTCCCGATTTTGTCGTTTGCTCTAGCCAAATCTCAGACTTTGCTAAGACCTGATCGACCCAGGCTTGCCAGTCTGCTTCCGTTTCGGCTGCCACTTCGAGCCGATATTCGGCTTTTTGCAGTAATACGGCTGCTGCGGGTTGCTGGGGATCGACTTCTTCAATCTCATAAATCGGAAGGTCTGCTGGAAGTTGTTCCGCAATCAACTTGCGGAACTCTTCTACGTCCATTGATCGCGTTAATTCAAAATCGACGATTTCACCAGAGCTACTCACTCCGAGCGGTAGGGCACTGGCGGGGACAATTCGGGGCGAGGGGTGAAATCCGCCTGTAAATGTAACCGGGATCGAAGCGCGACGGACTACACGATCGAACAATCGCATCATGTCCAGATGGCTCAGTAACGCCATTTCGCCTTGTTTGCCCATCCGAACCCGTAATCGTTGCGCTCGTGTTTGATTGGGCTGGAAGTGTCCCGAAAATTCAGGAATCTCAAGGGGCGGAATCACAATATTGTGTCCAAAATCGACTCCACAAACGCCGCAATGAGAACAGCCCTCAAACGAGCAATCGGGAACGATCGCAGCTTCCAGCGCTCTTTGTAGATCCTCTTTCAGCCACTTCTTATCAATTCCCGTATCTAGGTGATCCCAGGGCAGAGGGGCATCGAGCGAAATCGCCTCATTCGCTTCAAAAATATTCCATTCACCACTTTCGACTTGGCGATATTTCCAGCTTACGCCTGCTTCGTCGATCGCTTGTGTCCACGCGCCAAACGCTTTTTCCAGGCTCTCCCACCAAGAGTCCATGCCTGCACCCAGTTCCCAAGCGCGTTGTACCACTGGCGCGAGTCGGCGATCGCCTCTACCGACAAAATCTTCCATTGCCGAAATCCGGGTGTCGGTGAAATTGATTTTTACGCCTTTGATCGATCGAAAGGCATCTTTTAATAAGGCTTGTTTGCGCTTAAATTCAGCCGTTGAAACCGAATGCCATTGAAATGGAGTATGCGGCTTTGGCGTGAAGTTAGAAATGGTGACGTTGAAATCTAACCGTCTGCGCCCTTGCTTGATGCATTCTCGCCGCAGCCACCGAATCGTGTCCGCAATGCCTAAAACGTCTGCATCCGTTTCGCCGGGAAGCCCAATCATAAAGTACAGCTTGATTTTGTCCCAGCCTTGCTCAAAAGCCGTTTTCACGCCGCGCAGTAGCTCTTCATTGGTCAGCCCTTTGTTGATAATGTCGCGCATTCGTTGAGTTCCGGCTTCTGGCGCGAAGGTAATTCCCATTTGACGAGTGCCGCCGATGATGTTTGCAATATTTTCATCGAAGCGATCGACCCGTTGGCTCGGCAACGACAGCGAGATGTTTTCTCCTTTTAATCGATTCTTGATTTCGACTCCGACCGCGGGCAGCGCTAAATAATCGGAGCAACTGAGAGACAGCAGCGAGAATTCGTTATATCCGGTTGCTCTCATCCCTGTCTCGATCGCATCTACCACCTGCTCAGGTGCGACATCCCGCGCTGGACGAGTCAGCATTCCCGGCTGGCAGAATCGGCAACCTCTGGTACAACCGCGCCGAATTTCGATCGTTAAACGATCGTGGACGGTTTGCACATAGGGAACCAGCCCGATCGAATAGGCTGGAATCGGTGTGGCGACCCGTCGCAGAATTCGTTTCGGGACACCTGGACGATTCGGATGCACGGAACCATCTGGAGCCATTTCGTAAAATCGCGGCACGTAAACCCCAGGAATTTGAGCCAAATCCAGCAGCAGTGCCTCGCGGCTTAATCCTGCGTCTTTGCCTTCTTCGACCACTAACCCGATTTCCGGTAAAAGTTCTTCCCCATCGCCCAACGCCACAAAATCGAAGAAATCAGCGTAAGGTTCAGGGTTTGAAGTCGCCGTTTGTCCGCCTGCAAAAATTAGGGGATCAGTCTCCGATCGTGCCTTCCAAGTCAGGGGAATTCCTGCAAGGTCGAGCATTTCAAGAATGTTTGTCGCGCCGAGTTCGTAACTGAGGCTAAATCCAAGAATGTCGAAATTTGTTAATGGACGGCGCGATTCCACCGCAAACAAAGGCGTTTCCGTTTCGCGTAGTTTAGCGGCGAGGTCGGGAGCAGGAAGATAGGCTCGATCGCACAACTGACGCGGCTGAGTGTTTAGAATGCTGTAAAGAATAATATGACCGAGATTCGATGCCCCAACTTCATAAATCTCTGGGTAAGTCAGCACCCATCGCACCGTCGCCTCATCCCAGGGTTTGTGAACGGCTCCTAGCTCATTGCCAAGATATCGAGCCGGACGCAGAATATCTGTTGTCAAAAGAGCTTCTACTGCAACTGCCACAATTCACCTTGCCTTTGTTGAACGTCGGGTCGATTCCTTAGTATATCGACGATCGTTCGATGCCTGTCCAAAAGCAAGGCAATCAAGCCTATCTAGGCGGTTGTCTGTTCAAATGCAGCAACGTTCTCAAAGATCTCGAAGACGCGATCGAGCTGGGTGAGTTCAAACACAATTCGGACTGGCACGCTGACAGCACAGAGGCTGAACCGCTTCCGATTCTCTTGCGCCAGATTTAGCGCCGAAACCAATGCCATCAATCCGGCACTGTCGAGCGACTCTACCTGACTCATATCGATCAACAGAGCATTATTTTTCTCAGACAACACGGCTGTCTGGAGTTGCTGTCGCAATTCTGCGGCATTTGCAGCGTTAAGGGAGCCGCAGGGACGAATGATGGCAGCTTGGGAATGGACGAGCAAACTCTGCATAACTCTAATTACCCTTCGATCTCAAACACGATTTTCCTGTGAACGCTCTGACGATAACTGGACTCTCTTTACAACCGCCAGAAAAGCTTTGGAAATTTGCAGAAACTTTATTCGATCGCAATGATTGTTTAAGTTTCCCGGTAAAGGGTTATGTTAGTAAAGTGTAGAAATTTATACAAATTTATACCTTTTCTAAGTTAGATTGATCCTTTCACTACTCTAGAGAATAGCAATTTGTAGAAGCTAAAAAATTAGGATTCTTTCCCAAATAGCTCTGGGCGCGCCTGCCAGATGTCGTGAATAAATTGATGCAGATAACGATGAGAGAGCGGATTTTTACCTTTAACCTCTGCGCCAAGCCGAGCCAGTAAGGGCAATACTTCGACATCTAATGCTTCTTGAAATAAAGTGGCAGGACACATTAAATCAGAGCCATCCTGAAGGTTTTGCACGGTTAAGTGATCGTACTCTGTCCAACTAACGAACTCCGGAGCCGTGACTAGCGCGATCGGTCGTACCCAGCACAAATGTCTCGTCTTTACATACTGCACCACCTCAGCATACAGGCGCGAGTGGGCATGTTCGAGAAAAACGATTTGGTAAGGTTGAAAATTGAATTGCTGCAAACCATCAACCATAAGAGAAGATCTGATCGAGCTAGCTTCAATTCTAAAATTTTGATTCAATAATCCGCTACTCCAGTTCTGATCGATCGATTCGGGGTGATATGGCTAGAATAAAAGCGATGCACATCGTGAAGAATCGCTAAGCTAGAGACGATCGTGCACATTACTTTTCTACCCGAATGGCGTGTTGAACTGTTGTCTCAGTTCGCCCTTGAAATCATGACGCTCAGCTGGGTGGGAATCTTCTGTCCATTAACTTGACCCCTAATCGCTAACGGAGAGGATAGAACTGTGTCTGTTGAGACCATTGAAAAGCGTTCAACAACTCGAAAACTTGCGCCGCGCTACCGTGTTTTATTACATAACGACGATTACAACACGATGGAATATGTAGTACAGGCGTTGATGGAAACGGTTCCAAGCCTGACTCAGCCGCAAGCCGTCAATATCATGATGGAAACTCATAACAGTGGTGTGGGCTTGGTGATTACTTGCGCTCAGGAACACGCAGAGTTTTACAGCGAGACGCTGAAAATGAAAGGGTTGGATAGTACGATCGAGCCTGACGAATAACCCCAACGATGCTTGAAAATTAATTTTGCTGTTATTTCTCACCGCCCAACTCCGATTCGGATTGGGCTATTTTTGTTGATGCTGTTGGTGCTGTGGCTACCGCTGAAACTTCCGATCGAATGGGCGATCAGCGTGTTTTATGGCACAACCGACGCGGCTCGAAATCTCGCTTCAATTTTGACGCTTGTTGTTCTGTATCTAGAATTTATTGTTTTAGTCAAATTTTGGGGGCGGTTTGTCTATCGTGAGCCTTTGTTCAGAACTTACGGATTGAGACAGCCGCGCCAGAATTTCAGAAATCTTTTGCAGGGATTAGCGATCGGCTTTGGCAGCCTGTTTCTCCTGTTTGTGCTTGCAGGAATCTTGGGTTGGGTGCAGTGGCAAACTCCTTCGAGTACCTTCCTGCGAATCGCTCTGGAAGGTGGCGTGATGGCGATCGCGATCGGGTTTGCCGAAGAATTACTATTTCGGGGTTGGTTGTTGAGTGAACTCGATCGAGGATATTCTGCTAGCGTCTCGCTTTGCACGAGCAGCATCCTCTTTGCGCTGGTACATGGAATTCGCCCTCAATTTCCGGCGCTGCTGATTCTGGGACTGATTTTGGTGTGGGGGAAGCGAGCCACACAGGGACGGTTAGGATGGTCGATCGGGTTTCATGCAGGTTTAGTTTGGGGCTATTACCTGGTGAACGTGGGACAGTTGATTACCGTCTCGCATCGGGTTCCAGCCTGGGTAACGGGGATCGATCGCAATCCGTTAGCCGGAATCATGGGAATTTTGGCATTGGGTGCGATCGCGATTGGAGTGCGATCGGCAGCGTTGAAAGCAAGATTTTGATGAAGAATAAAAGAGGCAAGTTAGGTAAAAAGAATGGGACAGTACGATCGCTTGATCCTGATGGCAGAAGATGAACTGACGCAATACAGCACCGATGCCCGCAAAATCGAAAAGCTACGCCAAAAAATTGGTTTATCCGTGTCGGCAGCAGAGCAAAAACAGGTTAAAGAGCAACTTCTAGCGGACATACCAACCGATCCAATCAACAAACTGATTGAGGAGCAGCGTCAGACCGTTGCCCTTCCGTTCTGGGGAATTGCGGGATTGGGCTTGCTGCTCGGAATTTCGATGTCACAACCGCTCGATTTTATTGCCACGATCGCGGGAGGTGCGATCGCGTTTCAAGTTCAGAAAATCGGCTGGAGACTGCAAGCAAAACGCCTTGTTCTAAAGACGCTGGAAGATATCGAAGAACGAGTTCGGAAGCCCGATTCGGTCTAATTTTCGCTGAGAACTTCAAATCGATTGGAGTTCTCAGATTTAAAGACTAGACAATTTCTCAGCAGTTTGATATTGTATTTAATCACGGGCGATTAACTCAGTGGTAGAGTGCATCCTTGACAGGGATGAAGCCACAAGTTCGAATCTTGTATCGCCCATTTTGCGTTTTACAGGCCCTCGAGCCAAGTCACGAGTGCGAACACGAAGAACAGAATTCCACCGACGAGCGTTACGGTGCGCTCTGAAATGTGCGAAGCGATCAAACGACCTCCAAAAACCGCGATCGCACAGCAAATTGCGTGACCCAAAATTGATCCAATCGTAACGCCGATCGCATTATTCGACGCGGCAAGCACCATTGTGTTGATCTGAGTCCGATCACCCCATTCTGCAATAAATGTCAAGGTAAACGCCTCTAGCGTGATAGCAAACGGCGTTTTTTTGCGAAGATTGGCTTCAGCTTGCGAAACCGCTTCTAGGGCTTCTCGCTCAGCCTCAGAAGCACAGTCTACGCTGGCAACTAACGACTTCTCACGGCACTCAACACGCATTTTGCTGGCATCGTAGAGCATCTTAAAGCCGAACCCGACAAACAGAACGATCGTGCCCCAATAAATGAATTGCTTGGGTAGAAGTGCGGCGAAATTACCCAAGAGCACCGAGAGCAGCGTCATTGCCGCCAACGCTAGAACTGCTCCGGCAAACACATATCGGCGGGAATGACGCATCGCTAAACACATCGCGATGAAAAACGTCTTATCACCCAGTTCCGAAACGGTAATGAGCAACAAACCTGCTGTAAATGCCGTTAACATAAGCTCCTCTCAGATCGTGCGTAGTGATGAACTGAGTGAGCTTGATGCGAGGAAAAAACGACTCCACCAAGCTCACAGCAGTCTGTGAACTTCGTGAAAGTCTCGCTTACAAAGGTACTGAGGATTCAGTGTCGCTTTGTCGCTTGAACCAGGCTCGTCGCCAGTATGTTGATTCAAGCGGGCTGAATAAATCAGCAGCTACTCCCCTTCAAACTTCAATGATTGTACCTGAGAAAGAAGTAGATTTTACATTTGTTTTACGATCGCTCCTGAGCAAGTTTTGCTTTCGCCTGTTGCCAAAACCGCTCTAGCTCTTCAAGCGAATACTCGGAAAGGGGTCGATCGACCACGTTTTCCATCTGAACTAAGCGCTGGATGAAGCGATCGTTTGTGCCCTGAAGCGCTTCATCCGGATCAAGGTCTGCCCATCTTGCCAGATTGATGATCGTAAATAGTAAATCCCCAAGTTCTGCTTGCTGGTTCGCTTTACTTTCGTGCTGAAGCGCGTGCTGGAATTCGGCTAATTCTTCGTGAAACTTGTCCCAAACGCCGTCGATCGAGTCCCATTCAAATCCAGCTTTCGCAGCTTTTTGGGAAATTTTCATTCCTGCCATCAAAGGAGGCAGCGATCGGGCGTATTTTCTCAGCTTGTCGCTTAATGTTGGCTCTTCGTGGCTTTCTGTGGCTTTGATCTTTTCCCAATTCTGATGCACTTCGTCGATGCTTTGAACTTCGAGGTTATCAAAGACGTGGGGATGACGACGAATCAGTTTTGCGGTGATGTTTTTGGTGACGGTTGTGAGATCAAATTGCTGCTGATCTTTTGCCACCTGCGCTTGAAGAACCACTTGCAGCAACAGATCACCAAGTTCGTCTGCGATCGCAGCTTCGTCCGCGCTCCGGAGCGCATCCACTACTTCATAAGCTTCTTCAATCACGTAGGGAATTAAGCTCTGTGGAGTTTGCGCCAAATCCCAAGGACAGCCTTTTACTGGATCTCGCAGTTGGGCAACGACTTCGATTAACTGTTGCAGCGCTTCTAGCGTTTCAGACATTGAAGAATTCATAAGACATCCCGGATTTTCACTCAATACTTTAGCGCTTTCGTCGCTTGTTCCATCGTTTGATCGTAGACCCAATCCAATCGCTCAAACTGTGACTCATGGCACCGAGTTCTAAGCCGATCGTCAAGGCTAGACACTCGATCGATGCCCGCTGGATGAACTGAATCGCTTGTCCGAAAGTGGCTATCACTGACGATTGTGCAGTTGTTTGCCAATCAACGGTGTTGCCGAGAAGCTGTTGAGCGATCGCGCCGCTGACGATTGCTACGATCGCAAATAAAGCAATCCAAATGCCGAGGTAAAAAATTCGTCCGATCGTGCCGATGATTGCGCCGTGGGAGAAAATCGATCGGTGCTTTAAATTCCGACGATAAGGAAGCCAAATCCACCGCAAAACGCCCCAGCGCTTGTACTGCTGCGAGTAGATATCTAAATCGGGTCCAAACATTAATCCAGCAAATAAAAAACCACCTGAAACGAGCAGGGTGAGATTGCCACTCTGAGTCAGTCCGAACGTTGTCGCGGCGACGATCGGTAAAGTCCAGAGGGTGATGCTGTCATGGGTACGACCAGAGGGCATTAGGTAGAGTTAAAAAAGAAATCTAGATCAAATCGTAATCAATTCTGAATTATCTGGTATATTAATTAAACGGTCATCGGGCGATTAGCTCAGTTGGTAGAGCGCCTCCCTTACAAGGAGGATGTCGGGGGTTCGAGCCCCTCATCGCCCATATAAAATCAATTCAAATCAACCAACGGCATCAAGCATCATCTGGCAGTACTTGTGCAATTGCCTCTACTAATTGCTCTGGCTCAACCGGCTTGACTAGATGGAGCTGAAATCCGGCAGCTAACACTTGTTGCTGATTGATCTCACCCGCGTAAGCAGTTAATGCAATTGCTGGAATTTGTTTACCTTCGGGGAGCTGTGATCGGATCTGGCTAATCAAGGTATAGCCATCCATTTGCGGCATACCGATATCTGAAACCAAGACATCCGGCTGCGCTTGCTCAAACTGTTGAAGCGCATTAGCGGCAGAGACCGCAGGAATGACGATCGCGCCTGCTGTCTCCAGTATGAATTGACTAAGTTCTAGAGTATCAGCCTCATCATCGACAACCAACACCCGAAGTCCTGCTAAAGCCGGAGCAGCTTGCGGGGCTGTCTTTGTCTCAGTTAGGGGAGACGCTTCAGGCAGCAGAGGAAGCTGAACAGTAAAGGTTGCGCCTTGATCTTCTCCCAGGCTTTCTGCTTTGACACTTCCTCCATGCAGTTCAACAATATGTCGGACGATCGCAAGCCCTAACCCCAACCCCCCGAAGGTTCTCGTAGTACTGCTATCTGCTTGGCGAAATGTGTCAAAAACATAGGGTAAGAACTCAGGTTTGATGCCTTTACCTGTATCCCTGACTTGAATTTGAGCCTGTGAACCAATCTTGGTTAATTGGATTTCGACTTGCCCTCCTGTTGGCGTAAACTTGAGTGCATTCGATAGTAAGTTCCAGACCACTTGCTGTAAGCGACCTGCATCTCCTAACACGGAACCCATATTCGCTTCAAATTCGGCTTGGATCTGAATGTTCTTTGATTCAGCAGCTAGACGAACAGTTTCGATCGCAGCCTCAATAGTTGATGCCAAGTTCACAGGGTAGGGGTTCAAGCTAAACTTACCCTGCAAAATGCGAGCGATATCTAGTAAATCTTCAATCAGTTGGACTTGTAGCTGGGCATTTCGTTCGATCGTGGCAAGCGCAGTTGCAGTTCTTTCTGCATCGAGTGTTCCTTTCTGCAACAATCTTGCCCAACCTAGGATTGGGTTCATTGGAGTGCGAAGTTCGTGTGAGAGAACGGCTAGGAATTCATCTTTCATTCGGTTCGCTGCTTCAGCTTGGAGTTGCGCCTGCTGAGCTTCTAGATATAAGTAGGCATTGTCTAGAGCAAGCGCTGCGCGTCGAGCCAATTCCTCAGCAAGCGACAAGTCAGCCAGACTGTAAGAATGACCAGATTCTGCCGAGATAAACGAAATTACTCCTAAAGTTCTTCCACGAACAATCAACGGCACTATCATGACGGATTTTAACCCTAGTGCCCGTAGAATCTGTAAATGTTCAGCATCACGTGCCCCAGCAATAAGCTGCTCCTCGGAAATCTCTGGATAGTACTCCGGTTGTCCAGTACGAAGCACCTGTGCTATCCCATGAGGAGCATTTAGATCGGGTGGATAGCGACGATGAAGCTCTATGCCCCACTCTACCTTAGCTGAATCAATGTGAGCAGTTGCAAGCCGCTCTAGGGAACCTCCGGCATTGAGAATATCAACGGCACACCAATCTGCCAGTGTTGGAACAACTAACTGAGCGACGCTGCTTAGCGTAGACTGATACTCTAACGAAGAGTTCAGCACTGTCCCTGCTTCTGCTATAAACTGTGCACGGCGTTCGGCACTCTCAGCCGCTAAACGAGCAGACTGCTCACAGCGCAATAAGTATTCGCGTTCAGCTTCAACTTGTTTGCGCTCAGAAATATCTCGAATGATACTCAAAATCACAGCTTCAGTTTCAGTGACTGTACTTTGAGCACTGACCTCAACCGGAAAGGAGCTACCATCCTGACGACGGTGGACTGTTTCAAACAAAATCCCACGTTGGTATGCTTGGCTAAACTGGGCGTTGAGCGACGAGTAAGTTTCGGGCGATCGTAGATCAGAGATAGTTCGGGATAATAGTTCTGCACGGCTATAGCCGTAGGCATTGACTGCGGCTTGGTTGGCTTCTAGAATTTGCCCATCTCTCCGGATATATAGCACAATGTCACGGCTATGTTCAGAGAGTAACTGATACCGTTTTAATGCTTTCTCTGTCTGTTTGCGCTCAGTAATATCCAAAAGCGAAACAATCACTCGTTCATAGGATTCTGAAGGAGGCGGAAAGGTGATACTAAACCAGACCTGCAACTGTTGACCCTGTAAGGTTTGCAATACGGTTTCTGTAGCAAATTGGGTTCTCCCTGTAGCAATCGCCAATAGTTCCTCAATAAACGCTTCACGGGTTTCGGGGGTGAAGATTTGGGGCAATGAGTGCAATAACTCTGCTTTTGTTTGAGCACCAAATAGAAGTAGAGATGCTTGATTGACATCGCGCAGGCGCACCATCTCAACTGCTCGTTGCACAAATTCAGGATGTTCAGTGAAGTACTGTCGAAAATCTTGAACTCCTGATGTTTTGAGTTGGTCGATCGCTGCTTTTACCTCCGAGAAATCTTCTTCCCAAATTGAAACGCCCACTGCTTCAAAAATATAGCGATAACGCTGTTCTTGAGCAATCAGTGCCGTTTCCATCTGTTTACGATCCGTGATGTCAAGCGCAGTGCCGAAGAAATTAACCGTGCGTCGAGACCCACCTTCTCCCTCAAACTGGGCTTGTCCGTTTGCTAACACCCACCGTTCGGTGCCGTCCTTCCAAACAAGCCGATACTCAATCTCGTAGGTTCCTGACGATTGAGGATCAATCGCAGCATTCACCGCAGCCGCGACTCGTTCTCGATCGTCGGGGTGTATGCGCTCTAATACTTTTGGTAATGGGATCAAGACGGTATCCTCTGGCTCACCCCAGATTTCCCGCATTCGCTGATCTATCTCGACACAATTGGTATCCAGACAGAGTCGCCAGCCGCCAAGCCGACCAACCTGAATCGCAAGCCGTGCCCACTCTTCCCTTTCTCGCAACGCTTGTTCTTGCTGCCTGTACTGTTTCTCGCGTTGTTCCAATTCTTGAACCCGTTGGCGTAACTGGGCCAACTCATCAAGCAATTCTTCTTTTGTTGTTTCCCGATCTACCATGTGAATGAGCCTGAAAAATAGGAACTGGATAGGAACGACGGAGTTTAGGTGCGAACTAATTCTAAAATTGCCTGTAATAATGCTTCTGGCTCAACAGGTTTAGGCAAATGACATTGAAATCCTGCTGCTCGTGCTTGCTGCTGATCGGCTTCACTCGCATAGGCAGTTAAAGCAATGGCTGAAGTTGGACGATCGCCCTGTTCTGCCTCTAAGGCTCGGATATACCGCAACAACAGATACCCATCCATTTCGGGCATTCCAATATCAGCAAGGAGAACATCCGGTTTTGTTTGACGGAAACACTCAAGCGCTGCTTGAGCGGAAGATACAGCAACAACAGAAGCCCCTGCCTCCTCTAGAATGAAGGTTGCTAGCTCCAAGTTATCAATCTCATCATCCACGACAAGAACCTGAATTTCCTGTAAAGCTAGTTCATTGTTTGCTAAAGTCTTCTCCTGTTCAGGAAGCGCTGGTATAGATAGAAGCGGTAGTCTGACCGTGAAGGTTGCGCCTTGTCCCTCTCCAGAACTTTCTGCCTGAATTGTCCCGCCGTGTAATTCAACAATTTGACGTGCGATCGCCAATCCCAATCCCAATCCCCCAAACGTTCTAGTACTACTGCTATCAGCTTGACGAAAATAGTCAAACACGTAAGGGAGGAAGTCAGGCTGAATGCCTTTACCTGTATCTTTCACTTGGATCTGAGCTTGGGCATGGACAATGGTTAATCGAACTTCGATTTGACCTTGCTCTGGCGTAAATTTCACCGCATTGGAAAGTAAATTCCACAGGACTTGCTGTAAACGACCTGCATCGCCTAGAACGTTAGCAACTTCTGTACCGATATCCGTTTGAATTTGAATATCTTTTGCTTCAGCAGCTAAACGAACGGTTTGAAGCGCAGCATCGATCGTTGCAGCAAGGTTCACTGGACAGGGGTTAACACTGAGCTTGCCTTGCAGAATGCGGGAAATATCGAGCAGATCTTCAATCAGTTGAACCTGAAGCTTCGCATTGCGCTCGATCGTGGCTAAGGCAGTTGCGGCTCGCTGGGGGTCTAGCTTGCCTTGTCGGAGAATTCTCGCCCAACCCAAAATCGGATTCATGGGAGTTCGCAATTCATGAGACAGCACCGCCAGAAATTCGTCTTTGGTTCGGTTTGCGGCTTCTGCTTGGGATCTCGCTCGTTGTTCTGCTTCATAAAGCTGGGCACGAGCGATCGCTTGAGCACACTGTTGCACGAGCGAAAGCATGAACGCTCGATCCTCTAGTCGAAGCTGAGGTTGGTGCGTAAAAGTGATAGCAATGCCTCCGATAGATCGCCCTTCAACGATGAGCGGCAGAGAAATCCAGACCGGATAACTTGCTTGAGCATATTGTTCTGCTAAATGCGGATAGCGAGCGATGCGTTCTTCCAGTGGTTCTTCCCACATGGGTTGCCCGGTGCGGACAGCATCGGTTAAAGGTGTCCTTAGTGCCAGTGAAAAGCGTCTCCATTCGGAAGGAATCTCTGCTTTCTCGCCCAATGAGTGAATAATCTCCAACTCATTACCCTGCGGCGTAATCAGCGCGACTAAAACTGAGGCGGCATTGACCACTCCAACGGTTTGTTGAGCAATGACTTCTGCCACTTGAACTGGAGTTAGTGATTCTGAGAGAGCAGCCGTCACGGATTGAAGCCGAGCGGTGCGATCGGCATTTCGTTCCGCTCGCTGACGGGCTTGTTCTGCCTGTTGATACAGCCTTGCATTGGCGATTCCCAGCGCTGCTCGATCTGCCAAATCCTGAAACAGATTTAAATCATCTTGGGTGTGAGGAGCAGCAGGAGAATGACGGGTGAGGCTCAACACCCCGATAGTTCCTCCTTGTACCTTTAAAGGTACCAGCAAAACACTGCAAACCTGAAAGCGCTCTAGGTAAAGGCGATACTCTGGTTGAATCGCAGCACTCAATTCTTCCTGCGAAGTCACAGCCATTAACAAAGGTTCTCCTGTTCGCGCCACTCGTCCTCCAATTCCTTCGGTGATGCGGCGCGGATATTGCTCTAGTAATTCTCCAACAAACGATCGAACCTCCAAATCAGGATGATAAAACGAGGCGTGTTCAAGGAATTGCCCATCATCGGCAAGCAGATTTAGAACGCAGACATCCTGAGTGAATTCACTGACCAGCCGAGTCACCGTGTCCAAAACAGCTTGCAAGTCCAAATTTGCTTCTGCAAAGGTTTGGGAAGCTTGAGCAAGAAACCGTTGGGTTTGCTCTATTCGCTTCCAATTATCAATATCGGTGCAGGAGCCAAACCATTTCACAATTTCACCGGTTTCATCCAACATCGGATATGCCCGTGATAGATGCCAGCGATAGATGCCATCCGCTCGTTTGATTCGCTGCTCGGCTTGAAAAACCTCCTTGTTGGTCACGGCTTTGATCCAGGCTTGGATAAAGCGATCGTGATCATCCGGATGACGAAAGCTGCCATTCGCATTTTGGCTTTCTTCTAAGGTCAAGCCTGTGTACTCAAACCACCGCTGATTGTAGTATTCGGTAAAACCATTCGCTTGAGCAACCCAGACCATCTGTGGAATCGCTTCTGCCATAAACCGGAGACGGCTCTCGCTGGCTTCTGCGCTGGCTCGCGCTTCTTGTTCTGCTTGATAAAGCTGCGATCGCCGAATCGCTTGAGCACATTGGCGAGCTAATGCGAGCATAAATGCCCGATCCTCTTCGCAAATGGGATGTGCCTCCGTAAATCCAATTCCCAGCACACCGAGCACCTGATCCTCAGCGATGAGTGGAATTGCCGCGATCGCGCCTGATGAAATCTTGTTCTGCAAAGCCGCAACTTGAGGATACGTGGTAGTTGCTTCAGCGATAGATTGCAGGAAAACAGGAGTTCGAGTGTGAATCACATGAGCAAGCGGTACAGCTGCCGTGACAGGGAATCGTCGCCATTCTGACAAAGCATCAGGAGAATATCCAATTGATCGAATTAGTTCCAGTTCTTTTTGATCGGTGCTGAGCAGCATGACCAAGCCGCGACAAGCTCCCAGCGCAGCTAATGCTTGTTTAACAATCACAGTTGCCACATCACAGGGAGTCAATGCTTCAGAAAGAGCGGCGGTAACACTTTGCAGACGAACTGTGCGCTCTGCCGATCGAGCTGCTGCGATTTCAGCTTGCTTGCGTTCATTCTCACCGCAAATGCGTTCCGCTTCGCGGTGCTTCGCATCGCTAATATCCGTTGTGACCCCGACCATTCGGATTGCTTGACCCGCGTGGTTGAAATAAACTCGCCCCTGGCTGCTCAACCAGCGAACGGTTTGATCAGGACTCAGCACTCGGTATTCATGAAAGTAATCTTCTTTTCCAGCGATCGCTTGCGCTAATGCTTGAATTAAGCTGTCTTGATCGTCTGGGTGAACATTGCGGAAAAAGTCTTCTGCCGTCCCTGCTTGCACTCCCCAAACTTCAAGGGCGTTTGGAGAGCAAACCACCTGATGGGTTTGCAAATCCATATCCCAAGCAACCATCCCTGCAGAAGTCAGAGCAAGCTGAAGGCTTTCCTCGGCTTGTTTCAGCTTCAATTCAGCTTGTTTGCTATCCGTAATATCGTGCGAGATTCCTAGAACTTGATGCGGTGCGCCAGCTTGAGTGCGAGAAAAGACCTGATCACGGCTCCACAACCAGCGCCATTCTCCATTTGCATGACGCATTCGGTATTCCCGTTCAATCACATCTTCATCTTGTGCCTGATTGAAGCGTTCCAGATGAGCAGGCAACGTTGCAAGATCATCGGGGTGCATCAGCAATGGAAACAATTGATTGTCCATTGCCTGAACCTGCTCGATCGTGTATCCCAAAATTTCACCGACTTGGCGATTGGCATAGACATTGCGCTGCTCAATCAGGTCGTAGATATAGAGAACTCCGGGTATCGCGTCGGCAACTTGCTGAATAAAACGCTGGCTTTCTTTGAGTTGTTCCTCAATCTGCTTCCGTTCGCGAATATCCTGAAAGACAACCACACTTGTTGGGGGTCGATCGTACATCGCAGGCAATGTATCTGCGTAGACTAGGAGCGGAAAAACGCCAACGGGAGTGTGCCAGTTGATTTCAGTTCCAGCGATTTTCTCACCCTGTGCAGCTCGAATAGCTGGCATCTGCTCAGGTGGGAGAAAATCCCCTAATTCATCAGTGCAATGATAGACTGCTCCGACCTCCTCGGCAATATTCACGCCTGCGATTGCATTTGCTGCCTGATTCGAGGAAGTGACTCGCATGTGTTGTGGATCAACCATTATCAGCGGAGTCGGCAGCAAATTGAGCACTGCTTCTAGCCACTTCCGTTCATTGATTTGAGCATCTGACTGTTGCTGTTGCGATCGAAGTTTCTCAACAGTTTGCTGAAGTTCAACAATCTGTTTTTGTAGCTGTGTATTTCTTTCCTGTAGTGCAAATATGTGCTCTGCAAGTAACTTGTCAGAATCTGGCTCAACGTCTCGCGTTGCCAGTATGGGTAGGCAACTTGCTTTGCTGTTACGATGACTTACTGAATTGCTCTCAGCGCAAGGATAATACGAGTA
This sequence comes from Leptolyngbya sp. AS-A5, assembly GCF_039962495.1. NCBI lineage: Bacteria > Bacillati > Cyanobacteriota > Cyanophyceae > Leptolyngbyales > Leptolyngbyaceae > Leptolyngbya > Leptolyngbya sp. AS-A5. The sequence goes on from NZ_JAMPLL010000045.1 coordinate 22,303, forward strand.
GCGCGCACAATGTTCTACCAATTCAGAACGAGAAATGCCTAATTCTCCTGCCTGCTGCTGCAATAGTTGCCAAGCAGTTCTCGTTAGAGATAGCTTGACTGCGTGTTTTTGTTCTCCGTCCCAAGCCTGAATAAATTTGCCTGTCTTATCACGCTTCATTGGGATGCTACCGTATGCCCATATGGATGCTTTATTAAATCTGATTAACCCTAACACTGCCTATCCCCCTCAGGGCAGATACAGCGGTAAGCATAACTCACGCGAAATCACAGAAGGCGGTTACCCTTTAAAGCGATGTGAACCAGAAACGGTTGGCAAATCACGAAGTCTGATAGTAGGAATTAATGCACAGTGACTTTTTATTTGTCGTGGAGACACATTAGCGTCGTTCAAGAAACAGAGCTAGACCTGGCTTACTTTTCTGCCTAATGCCAACTTGGCAATCCTGGTGATCTAAGGCTAGGTTGTTGAACGAACATGTTCTGAAATCCTTTAATAGAGAGGATTTGCTCAGCGACATGAATTTGTCTTGATGTCATCTAATTTGGCACTGTACAGCTTGAATCACAATTCATTCACTGAGGGAGTGGAAGTGCGATACAGTATAGTAGTGCATTTGTCCTGATACAATCGCAGTGATTCCATTTCTCTTAAGTCATGCCCACAAAACTCCTTATTGTCGAAAGTCCTGGCAAGGTCAAAAAGTTGAGCCAGATTTTAGGCTCAGACTGGATCATCAGAGCGAGTATGGGTCATGTGCGGGAATTAGCAAACGATGGAATCGATTCACTCGGTTTTGACTTTGGAGATCGCACCGTTCGCTGTCGCTTTATTCCACGAGGAAGCCGGGGCAAAGAAACGATCGATCAACTTAAAGCCACCGCTCGACAAGTTAAAACCGTAGTGTTGGCAACTGACGACGATCGCGAAGGGGAAACGATCGCATGGCATCTCCAACAAGCTTTGAACCTGAAGCAACCACAGCGCGTGGCGTACAGTGAAATTACTCCGGCTGCTGTCAAACGAGCAATCTCTAATCCGAGAACGATTAATCAAGATCTCGTCGATGCCGGACTTTGCCGCAGCGTCCTCGATAAGCTGGTGGGGTATAAAGGCTCACCGTTGCTGTGGAAGTTGCAGAACGGGGCAAAGTCGATGGGACGAGTACAAAGTGCCACCCTTCACATCATTTGTGAACGGGAACGTCAAATTCAAGCCTTTGTACCGCAAGATTACTGGAATGTGTTTGTGGATTACGCGGAGGGATTTCGTGCCTTTTATCGGGGCACAGAGGGAACCGGAGAAGCGGAAACGCCACAACCGGATGACACGACAACGGCACAAGATCGTCCGGCTCCAGAATCCGAGCGAGTGTTGTCCCAAGCTGAAGCCGATCGCCTCGTTCAACAAGCCCAAGCATTTCCGCATCGAGTGGTATCGATCGAGGGCAAAGTAGTCAATCGCACTCCGCCACCGCCGTTTGTCACCTCGACGCTGCAACAGGCAGCCGGATCACGGCTCAAATTTAGCCCTGAAAAAACAATGCAGGTGGCACAATCGCTGTATGAAGCGGGGCACATTACCTATATGCGAACCGATAGCATCGAACTCAGTCCAGAGTATCGATCGGCAGCGCGACAATGGTTAACCGATCATGATCCGGACAACCTGCCCAAGAAGCAGACTAGCCATCGCCAACCGAAAGGCGCTCAAGAAGCACACGAGGCGATCCGTCCAACTGACATCAATCGGGCTTCGGCTCAATTGAAAGTGGAATTGTCGAGTGACGAATTTGCGCTATATGTCTTAATTTGGAAGCGATCGCTTGGATCCCAATGCCAACCAGCGCGAGTGCGTCAAACCCGCATCCTTACCCAATCCGGCACGATTTTTTGGCAAGCGAAAGGACAAGTCATCGAATTTGCAGGCTATAGCAAATATTGGAATAACTTGAGTGCAGATGTAGAGTTACCGATCGTTCAAGTCAATCAGTCTTTGATGCTAAAGCAGGCGGCACACGAGCAGAAACAGACCCAGCCGCCGCCCCGCTACAGCGAACCGAAACTGGTTCAAGTGATGGAGCGGCAAGGCATTGGACGACCTAGCACCTATGCTCCGACGATTCATACGCTGAAGGATCGGCAGTACGTGGAAGTTCTCAAAGGGGTATTGCAACCGACAGCATTAGGGTTAGAAGTCGATCTCTTTCTAGCCGATGCCCTGCCCGATCTGCTACAAGCCCAATTCACCGCGCAGATGGAACGATCGCTCGATGAGATCGCAGAAGGTAAACAAAACTGGCAATATTACCTCACCCACTGGAATGAAACCTACTTTGAGCCTGCATTACTCAAAGCGCAACGAGCCATTCCTCAACATCTCAGCACCACACCCGCCCCTCGTCCCGAAAAACAACTCCAGCGATCAAGAACAGGCTGTCCCCAGTGTCAAAAGCCGCTTGCAAAAGTTCCAAGTGCAAAAGTTAAAAAGAAATATTTCTTGAAGTGCCTTGAAGGATGCGAGAATGCTGTGCTGTTTTGGTCAGACTACACAAAACGGTGGGAAGCACCGCAAGCAAAATCACCTCAAGCCGAGCCAATTAAGCCAGCGTTAACCAATTTCCCGTGTCCCGCCTGCCAACAACCGCTAGAGCAATATTCCTACCAAAAAGATGAACAGTCCAAAGTGTTATTGCGCTGCTCGAATCCTAAATCCCGCAACGATTCTAAGCATAAGAATGTAGTGTATTTTCAAACTGAGAAGGGATGGTGGAGTCCAAAACTTGGCGACTTGAAACCTTCCAAATAGATGAAGCTTAAATCATCGGGGAAGTATTTTTCTCCGTCTAATCTTGGTACTTAACCTGACCTGAGTTCGGGTTAAGCCGGGAGCAGCAGATTGTGGTCGAGCGCAATGGACGGTTTCTTCGGTTGATGGCAGTAGGCAATCAAGCCGCCGAGAATGTTGACAAAGCAATTG
>NZ_JAMPLL010000046.1:0-25159 GCF_039962495.1 Leptolyngbya sp. AS-A5
AAGATTGGCGAGAAATTGCTTGCTTGAAAGTTGCTGCGTAATATTGAGCAACGCCGAATGTTCAGGCATTATTGTACTTAATTTTGAACATAAGCGGTTAAGTTGATGATACCGATTAGAGCGATCGACAAGCGGCAAAATTCTGATCAACGGAGAACCCTTGCAATTCCTCAATTCCAATGCGCGTGTTATGTTTCAAGATGCGCGATTGTTGCCGTGGAAGCGAGTGCTGCAAAATGTGGGATTAGGGGTTCGGCATCGCTGGAAAGATAAAGCAATTTGGGCATTGCAGCAAGTTGGATTAGAAGAGCGATCGCAGGACTTTCCACTGGTTCTTTCTGGAGGACAAAAGCAGCGTGTTGCTTTGGCAAGAGCGTTAGTGAGCAATCCGCGTCTACTCCTTCTCGATGAACCGCTCAGTGCTTTAGATGCTCTGACTCGGCGTGAGATACAGCACTTGATCGAACAGCTTTGGCAAGAACAGCAATTCACTGCCCTACTGGTTACACATGATGTCGATGAAGCAGTCGCACTTGCCGATCGCGTGATTTTGCTGGAAGCAGGTGAGATTGCGACCAATCTTCCTATTTCTCTACCACGTCCTCGCGATCGCAGTAGTCCAGCTTTTATCTATCTCGTTGAGCAAGTTCTAGCACGAGTAATGCAATCAGAGAAGACTTCTAAGTCTCAGGATTCGGCTGATTTATCAACTTTTGAAGTTCCAGCACGCAGATAGACAATCGGGAGGAGCATTGATGCAAGTTCTTTGGTTTATTCCAACTCATGGGGATGGTCGTTACCTTGGAACCTCGATCGGGGGAAGAGCGACCAACTATGATTATTTGAAACAAATTGCTCAAGCAGTCGATCATTTAGGCTTTTTCGGAGCATTGCTGCCAACAGGTCGTTCTTGCGAAGACGCTTGGATTGTTGCTTCTACATTGATGCCCTTGACGCAACGAATGCGGTTTCTGGTTGCAGTGCGTCCGGGATTAGTTTCTCCTGGAGTTGCTGCTCGGATGGCGGCAACCTTTGACGACTATCGAATGGACGCTTGTTGATCAATGTGGTAACAGGCGGTGACCCAGTTGAATTAGCGGGTGATGGACTGCATTTGAGCCATGACGATCGCTATCACTTAACCGATGAATTCTTAGCGATTTGGCGCGAAATTGCTCAAGGAAACGAAGTCACTCAGAAAGGCGATTATCTCAACGTTCAGGGTGGAAAAATGCTGTTTCCGACCGTTCAGAAACCCTATCCTCCGCTCTGGTTTGGAGGCTCTTCACCGATTGCTAAAGAGATTGCTGCAAAGCACGTCAATACCTATTTAACTTGGGGTGAACCACCAGAACAGGTCGCTGAAAAGATTCAATCGGTGCGGCGATTGGCGGAACAGCAAGGACGATCGCTAAAATTCGGTATTCGCCTACATGTTATTGTGCGCGAGACAGAAAGTGAAGCTTGGGATGCTGCGAATCAATTGATCCGTTATGTGGATGAGGACGCGATCGCGACTGCACAGAAAGCTTATGCCCGAATGGATTCTGAAGGACAGCAACGCATGACTCAGTTGCATAACGGGAGTCGTGAAGCGTTGGAAATTAGTCCGAATCTGTGGGCAGGTGTTGGTTTGGTACGAGGAGGAGCGGGAACAGCGTTAGTAGGGGATGCGGATACGATCGCGGCGCGAATGCTGGAGTATTCCAATATCGGAGTTGATACCTTCATTCTGTCAGGCTATCCACACCTGGAAGAAGGCTATCGCGTCGCAGAATTGCTATTTCCTAAGTTGCCTTTAAGTCACTTCACTCAAACCGATCAGCAAGTGATGTTCAGCCCGTTTGGGGAAATTGTTGCGAATGAGAAATTTCCGAAGCAACAACAATCAGCCCCTACCGTAGACTAATTCCACCATTTCACTTAATGAGCAAATCTGAAAGACTATCGAGCGATCGCATCTCGATTAATGGGTGAATTCGCAATTTCGGTCTTTGCAACGAAGGTCACTACCACTCGCGTAGGACTGTGACTAATCGAATTTTTAAACTCATAGCGATTCAATACTCCTAATGAGGCGAGACTATGGCATTTCACAATCTGATTGAACGAGAAATTTCGGCAGGTGAGCCTTGGGAAATGAAGCAATCGGAGAGTTACGAACTGAAAGTTCGCAACGTTTGGGAGATTGAACGTCCGCGAGAAGCAATCCAAAACACCAGCGAGGTTATGCTTCATAATTTGCATCGGAGATATCGATTTCTCTCTAAGTTCCGATATCTCCGTCATTTTGTCCGCTAAGTACAATCCAATCAGCCTTCTGCTAAGGGTGGCTAGAAAACTTTACAACTTTTAATGTGCGCTCAAGACTTCCCATCTTTGAGAAGTCTTGAGCGCACATTAAAAGTTGAGCAAATTAGTTAGTTAGAAAGCCTAAAGATCGATCGCGCCTTTATCCCAATTCCTGTTCCCAACAGAGCAAACACAATCCATAACCAACCATGCAAACTGGTAGAAGCAATCCCACCAAAGTATGCTCCAACATTACACCCAAATGCTAATCGTGCCCCGTATCCCATCATTAATCCGCCAACTAAAGCAGCCACGATCGCAAGCTTTGACTGAGGCTTTTTCAATGCTAACCGACCTGCTAACGTTGCTGCTAAGGCTGCTCCTAATACGACTCCAAAATTCATCACTGAAATCGTGTCAGCAAATACGCTTTTCCGTAGCGCTTCAGCCCCCATCCCTTGGCTCCAGAATGCACTTGTCGCCGGATTCCAACCGAACAACTGAGCAATCTTCGCTGTCCACAGCGTAAAGCCCCAAGTCACTCCCCAAGGTCTTCCTGCAATCAAGAGTGTTAACCAATTGAACACTGCCAGGGCGATCGCGCCCCAGACTAATGACCACGGACCATAAAGAAGAGAAATTATTTTAGTCGGTTTCTCAATTGCTGTAGGAGCGCGGTTTTTCCAAAGTGCAAACGCAATCAATCCCAGAACTGCAAGCTGAATTGCACCACCTGCCCACCCAAAAGTATTGACCAGCGAAATCGGTTGCAGTTTGGGAAGACTCGCCCAAAGACTTCCGGTTAAACTTGCCCCAAAAGAGCCAATTCCAAAGGTCAGCAGTGTTAGTAGCATTCCACTGCTACCGCCCCCGATCGTATAAAGCGTTCCACACGCACAACCGCTCCCTAGCTGCATTCCGATGCCGAAGAGAAATGCACCGATCGCGCCTTGAACGGCAACGGGTGCAACGGCTCCCTCGATCGATTGTCCAAAGAAAGACCGACTTGCTAAAAACGGGACAAATAAAAGCGTTGCAACCGACAGCATCAGTACCTGTGCCAGCACTCCATTGACATCACGATAAACAAACAATCTTCGGTACGCTGAGGCAAACCCAAAGCTTGCATGATACAGACTGATGCCGAATAAGCTACCAATCAAAAACAACACAGTTTGTTTCCAACCAAATAGCGTCAATCCAATACTCATTGCGACTGCGATCGCTAAAACAATTAACACCCCTAACCGTTGAGGGCGAGGTTGAGAAGAACGAGGCAGAGAAAGTTCAATGCTGCTCATGGCGTTTCATTTCAATAAAGACTTTTAAGCGGTTTACTGTTCTCGAAAAGCATGAGTAAGACAATCATGAAAAGTATATTCTCATGTCATGTCTGAATAAACAAGATTAAATCCTAAAAGTCGAGCGATAAATTGGAGTATAGGAATTACGAAGATGTTAACTAGATGCGAATCCGAACAATCTAAACTGACATCCGTATGTAACGGAAGAATCCAGAAACACTGCTTTTGAACTCCTATCAATATCGTTTGCACTTCACAGCAGCCTGAATTTATAAATACGGTAAAACGGTGGATTTTTGCTTAATATACAAAAAGAATGTTTTGCAGTCGTCTCGAATGCTTCAGAAAGCACAACTTGTTTCGTTGAATGCTGTTTCTTATTTAGCTCCCAACTGGATGGAGCATTATCAGGCGATCGCACGTTCGATCAGTCAAGCGCTTCACTGTGAGATCCAGCTTCGTGCAAGCGATCGCCAGCCGCTCGACGACCTACAAAAGCGTCAGGTTGATCTTGCCTTTATTTGTGGATTGCCATTTATTCGGAACTGTCGCATCGCACCGGGACAACTGAGAGCGATCGCGGCTCCGGTTATGCAAGCAGAGCGATATCAGAATCGTCCAATCTATTTCTCAGATATTATTGTTCGTCCTGATAGCTCGTTTCATCGTTTCTCAGATTTAGCAAGTTCGACCGTTTGCTACAACGATCCTGGCTCGAATAGCGGCTATTATCTGCTTCGGTATCGCTTACTACAAGAGCACTCAACTCACTTTTTCAGGCAAGCAGTTCAATCGGGCTCTCATCAGACCTCTATTCGCTGGGTGATTGAGGGAAAAGCCGATTGTGCTGCGATCGACAGCACCGTTTTAGAACAAGAACTGCGCGTATTTCCCGAACTTGCAGCTCAAATCCGAATTGTTGAATCGAGTGATCCTTATCCAATGCCGCCGATTGTTGTTTCTCAACAGTTAGGTGAAGATTTGATCGATCGAATTCAAACTGCATTGCTGCACCCAGATGCAGAATTAAAGGCGGCAATGGCTCGAATGAATGTGAGCCGATATGCCGCCGTGACAACCCAGTATTATGATGCGATCGCAAAAATCTATGACACTGTGATCAATTCTCGATTTAGCCAGCTTTAAAGGCTTGCCACTGAGATTTATGCTGTAAGACTGCGTGTTGATAGATTTGCTCGAACAATTTCCGTTGAGTTCGACTTCCACCGATTGCTTGTAGGTTTGATAAATTTGGCTGTAATTGCGCGATCGTAATTGTCCAATTGCCTTGAGCATGAGCAATTAACCCTTTAGCAACGGGAAGAACGACCTGAAGCCAAATGGACTGTGATTCAGATGCAACTCGTTGTGCATGACTTGTCCAACTGTGCAGCAAATCATTCACCCAATCCGTGTATCCTGCACGCGCTAGTGCATAGACATAGTGCAAATCTTGAAATGGTAATCTGTGTTCGTGTAAGCGTGCATGGAGATAGGGAGCGATTGCGTTCCAGCGTTGCCCAACTTCTACGCCTTGCAACTCTAATCTGATTAAAGTTGCGATCGCTCCAACTTGATCTTTCGATGAGAACGAATTCGCTCTTCCCCAAATGTGTTGATCGTAGAGCGCTAACACCTTTTCAACATTGCCTAACGCTAAGTAGTACAGTGCAACGTGCCACCAATTATGGGTATATAACATTGAGTTGCATTGCTCCCAAGTATCCGAATGCTTCTCCATCCAAGCAATGCCTGCTGCGGGTCGGTTCTGCTCTTCTAACACATGGGCGATCGCGTGCTGTGCCCACGGATCAGCAGGATTCAATGCGATCGCCTGTAATCCGACTTTCATCGCCTGATCAACCTCACCACACTGCTCTAATCCAAACGCAGTCATTCCATATAAATAGTGGAGATGCGGGCTGTCTAAATTCATAGGCAGCACTTTTTCAGCAATTCGCAGCAATCGTCTCGCATCTCCCCGATAAAAGTAGTGATATTGTCCCTGCTGAACCGAGATCAAATCTTGGGGATAGTGAAGCGCGATCGCTTCGTGCAGATTAATGGCTTCAGGTATGTCCCCCCGCGCCCAAGCCGCGATCGCGCTGATATACCATTGCTCTCGTTCAGTTGCGATGGGTGCATACTGTTGTGCAACTTTGAGATGAGCCATAGCAGTGCGATGCGCGATCGCAGTTTCTTGAGAAAGGTAATACGCGGCTGCATACGCTTGCGCGATCGCACAGGTCGGATCGAGGGATAGCGCTTGTAAAATTGCGGATTCAGCTTGATTGCCGTAGTACAGAGATTGGTCGATGAAGCGGTCGAGAGCAGCGATCGCGCCCTCCGCATCTGTCCGAACAGTTAGCCCTTGTGTGTCAATCACCATAAACAATTCTAGAGATTACGATAAACCGATAGAGTTACCGTATTTAATTTCGCCAAGTATGTCACACTGCAATTTGATTGAGCAAGTAAAGTGGATTACAAAATTGCTTAAATCTAATTATCTGTGTGATGCAGAAAAACTTTCCTCAGGTTCTCCAATACAAGAATCATTGAGTGGCGTGACTAAAACGATCAAGCCGAATACTGGATCGCTCTAATGTTCACGCCATTCAATGGCATTCTGGCGACTATGGGCTAGAAGAGTTCCTGGGGTGTTTCAGCAATTACAACAATCAGTGTTGTAGCTCATCGTGTGTTTTGTGTAGAGTACGATGTAATCAATTTTGCTGTACGACAGTTTAACCAGTGCTCCAAATCAATCAGGAGTTCTTCATAGTTAATGTCATTGTGAGGCGCATGACGGCTTCCTGGATATTCCCGTCGCTCTTTGTCGAGGACTGATAACTGTTCAAAGAATGCACGACTTCCTTCAGGATGAGCAACCTGGTCATCTCCGCCATGCAGAATGAGGATCGGAACTTGCAAGTGTGCAGCCTGAGCTTCAACTCGTGCGATCGTCGCAAATAACTCCGTTCCCAAACGGGCACTGCCACAGGAGTGAACCAAGGGATCTTGAGCACAAGCATTGAGAACCGTGCAATCGCGGGAAATCGCTTCGAGATCAATGCCAACCTTGAGCGTGAAGCGCGGTAAAATTCGCGATAAGATGCGCCCTAGGAGAATCTTTTTCGCTGAAATGCCGTTCAATCCAAAGGCAGGAGCGATCGTAATCACACCTTGAACAGCAGCCGGAAAGTGTAAGGCATACTCCAGGGCAATCATTCCCCCTATACTATGTCCAAGCACAAAGCAAGGAAGATTCGTTGTCGATTGAATTTGTCTTAAGAACAGATCTAGATCAGCGCGAAATTCAGACCAGGAATTGATGTGACCACGCTGACCGGATGAGTGCCCATGCCCCCGTAAATCTAGTGCATAGATTGCATATCCAGCAGGAACTAAGTATTGAACAATATTGTTGAATCTACCACTGTGGCTGCCTAAGCCGTGAAGTAGGACTAAGACTGCACGAGTGTTACGCACTGGATGCCAACTTTGATAGTAAAGTCTGAGTCCTCCAACGCTTTTGAAGAACCCCTGAGAATGTTGCATTGTAATAATTTCTGATTGTTTCTGAAAAGGATTCCTCATTCAATCACAGCAATTTCAAAAATCTTTGTTACTTTGATCACTTCAATTCGGTTCATCAGAACAACCTTATGTTGCTGGAATGCTGCTATCTCTCCGTTTAAGTTTAATCTTGACTTAATCGATAGACATATCGTAAATTATTTCATCACTCGCAACCAACGTATTAATCGCAAAGTGAACCCTGTAACAATCGCGATCGCCCAATCAATACAGAAACGGCAGCTACATTACCGTTTTGACTCTTCTACGCATATAGAACTCTAGGACATCCGCCATGAATAGAAACAAAAAGCAATTAAAACTGGGTGCATTCTTGCCAGGATCAGGGCATCATGTGGCAGCATGGCGGCATCCTGATGCCCAAGCCGACGGTGGACTTAACTTTCAGCACTATACGCAGATTGCTCAAACCGCAGAGCGCGGTAAGTTCGATATGCTATTTCTTGCGGATGTGGTTGCCGTTGCTGACCGAGGACAAGGAACACCTGCTTCGAGCCGGTTGGGACAATTCACGGTTTATTTTGAACCCTTCACACTGCTATCTGCCTTGTCTGTGGTTACAGAGCGAATCGGTCTTGCTGCAACCGCTTCAACGACCTTTAATGAGCCGTATCATATAGCGCGTAAGTTTGCTTCACTCGATTACCTGAGTAAGGGTCGCGCAGGATGGAATTTAGTAACCTCCTCAACTGAAGCGGAAGCCCTGAACTTTAATCGCGATCGACATATGGAACATTCCTTACGCTACGATCGCGCACTAGAGTTCTTCAAGGTTGTCACCGCCTTGTGGGACAGTTGGGAAGATGATGCTTTTTTGCGCGACAAGGCTTCTGGGCTGTATTTTGATCCAGATAAGTTGCACATACCAGATCATAAAGGTGAGCATTTCTTGGTGAAAGGTCCGCTCAATGTGGCGCGACCTCCGCAGGGCTACCCGGTGATTATTCAGGCAGGTTCTTCTGAAGATGGTAAGAATCTTGCGGCACAGACCGCAGAAGTTATTTTTACGGCTCAACAAACTTTGCAAGATGCTCAAGCGTTTTATGCAGATGTCAAAGCACGGGTTGTACAGCATGGACGATCGCCGGATCACGTCAAGATTATGCCGGGAGTGTTTCCAGTCATTGGCAGAACTGAGCAAGAAGCAAGAGAGAAATACAATCAGCTTCAGGAGTTAATTCATCCGCACGTAGGAATTGCACTGCTCTCAAGTATGATTGGTGCTGATTTGTCAGGTTATGAGGTTGATGCTTTGCTTCCAGACCTTCCAGAAACGAATGGTGGAAAGAGCCGTCAGAGGCTATTAATCGAACTCGCTCACCGAGAGAATCTAACCATTCGGCAGCTTTATTTTCGGATTGCTGGAGCGCGGGGACATTGGACGATCGTGGGCACTCCAACGCAAATTGCCGATCAACTTGAGGGGTGGTTTATTCATCAAGGAGCAGATGGCTTTAACATCATGCCTTCTTATTTACCCGGTGGTCTAGATGACTTTGTGGATCTAGTCATCCCGGAATTGCAACGACGGGGATTGTTCCGTACTGAGTATGAAGGAGCTACACTACGAGAGCATCTTGGCTTACCAAGACCTGTCAATCAACATCATTTAACGATCGTTGAGCAGCAGCGATCAACAATTAAGGTTCCTGTTTAGAACTGCAAAAAGTATTGTCATCAGAAATGAGCGCTTAGGATCATGGCATCCAAACCTTCTCCAGATCACAGTATAAGTTCTTAATTTCTGATGACTTTTCTACTGCCATCTTATCAATCAATTAGTGCTGAAAGTAGAAAGTACAGACAACAAAATTTAAAAGCCAAAATCAAATATTTGGGCTAAATTACTTAGGTTAAATTGTGTCGTACTGCTTTATCGTACTGTTTTGGGAAAGCACAAACCAAAGCTTGTAAAATATCCTCAGATCAAGCTGCACTTAAATCTGCAACTAATATACTTTAGCCTTGATACTTACTCGACTATTGTCGCTGCTCGACGGCGGGCAGAAACAATCCTGGTTAAAGCTGTTGAAGTCAGATTTAGAAACGATCGCGATTCTGTTTCTCTTGGCGCTCAGTTTTGCAACCGCCGTCGCTATCTTCACGCCAGAACCACCTGCTAACCTAGATGCTAGGCAATGTGAGCGAATTCATTCTTAATTCCTTAAATCTCATAGTGCCAAGTTGCTTCCGGTTGCAGTAATGTCAGCTGATTCGGCAGTCGCTGAACAATGCCTTGCTGCTCGAATTGCTTAAGGACACGGGTAATCGTCACGCGAGTGGTTCCTAGCATTTCTGCTAAGTCTTGATGGGTCAAACGCAGTTCAATTAAGCGACCATGCTGCACTTCACGTCCAAACTTCTTCGATAGCCAAGTGAGCAGCTTTAACAGCATGTCTTCAACTCGGCGATGACTGCGAATCAGCATGAACTCTTCAGCCTGCTGTACTCGCCCCAGTAGAAAAGCAGGATCAGGATGCCACTCATTCGGAGAAAGTGGCGTGACCTCAACATCAGTTAGGCACTCGATTTGATAGGGATCGATCGCACAGAGAAACTTCCCAACTACATCTCCTGGGCCACATAAGCTCAATGTGACGGTTGAGCCATCTTCTAGCCAACTGAGGGTTCGTACCACTCCCGATTCAATTCGCCAAAGCGCAATTTGTTGAAGCGGAATTGTTGATCGACGTTTAAACGTTCGCGTTGCAGGTTGGGCTGGCAATTGGGAAACAACACAGGGAAGAATGGACTGCATGAGCAAGCCTCGGATCTAACAGAAGTGCAAGATAGCTACATAAGGCGATCAACAAAGATCATCTGGTAAACACATTAATTCGATCGAGTTACCGTATTTACAAGATCTGATACTAGCACGATCGCGCTGTTTGTAAACCATTAAGCATCACCAATTTGATTCTCCGGAGCTAAGAGCAGCGCGGTTAGGGTGATTAAAAATCTACCCATGCAGAACTTTAGCGAGAAACCAAAAAGCCAAAATTCGCGTTCTCTACTTCAGAAGGCTGAACCTTCATCAATTCAACCAGCCGTGAAAACCAATAAATAATCTCGGGGTCGCAGCAGGTCGTGAGACGCGCAATCTCTACCGCCAACTGATAGGCAGTTTCACCTTTGGCGTGGTCGTTCAGCCCTGCATGAGCCAGTAGATCGGCTTTCAAATCTCCTGGATAGTGAGGCAGGTGCTTCTCACCTTGGAACTGAAGGCGATCGAGCAAAGGATGCCAATCGATTTGGGTATCAATACTAGGGTTCATCATTTGCATAATCAATTCGATATGCATAATCAATTTGATATGCTTTTACCCTAAGAATTTACAACGATAAAAGCAAGCATTCTTTTTTGTTAATTTCATAACTTCAACTTATGAAGGAAGTCATGATCTTGCCAAATCAGAAAATATTTGCTTCGTAGAGCTTATGGAGTGAGCTTTGTGCCCCTTGCTTGACTGGTAGCTTGAAGATTGGGCATTTCTTGCCGACAGGTATGACAAAACCAGTACACTCCTGTTCTGCGGATATGACGAAGTAGTTTGTTAGAGCAGCAGGGGCAAACACTCATTTGTCATTCTAATGAGAAAACATCTACCTCTATGTTACTTACTTCTTCCAAGAATAATCACATAATCCAATCGACTTTTGGGAGAATTGAGACCATTTTTTAGAGCCTATAAGCAGCCTGACTGCTGAAAATCTCGTTTCTGGTACTCGCTCTATTGAAAATATTTCTTAATATCTGATGTGACAACTTAGACAGCAAATTTGTTGACGTGAGACGTTCAGGTGCATAATAAATTGAGGTGATGATTTTGAGAACAAATAATATTTGAAGTTATGGATAAGACCCTATATCTTGAGAAAAGTCCATATCTCGATCGATAAGTAGAAAAAATACGTTTGCCCTAAACCTAAAACGGCTTGCTCATTCTCGCGAAACTCCGTTATGCTTCTAGAACTTTCAGGTCGAACGAAATATGCGCTCATGGCGATGCTGGAACTCGCTTCCATTTATAGCACTGGTGAGACGCTCCAAATTCGTCAGATTGCAGCTGCTCAGAATATTCCCGATCGCTACCTAGAGCAATTACTGGCAACCCTGAGACGAGGAGGGTTAATTTCAAGCGAGCGTGGAAAGAAAGGAGGGTATCTTTTATCTCGACCGCCGTGGAAGATTACGCTGCTGGAAATCGTCAGCTGTATGGAAGGGGGCGATTCATCTGAGGCGAACGATGATTCTGAGTCTGTTTCGGTCAGGGCTATTTCTGAGATTTGGCAAACTGTGAGAAAAGCAGCGGATGATGTGCTGGAGAAAAACAGCTTGCAAGATCTTTTAGAGAAACGTAATTATTTCCAGCAGCCGATTACGATGTACTACATCTAAATTACCAAGCATAGACACATCAGTGAGAAGCAACTGACAAATTATGTAGCGAGTTTGTTACTTGCACTGCGCTCCGGGATTGCTGAAGAGAGCTACGAAACTGAGCAACGAAATTGTTTAATGTCGCCATGTCCATCAGAAAAGCGTCATGACCATGCGGAGAATGAAGTGTCGCAAGCGTTGCGTTTGGAACTAAGGCGGCAAGCTCTTCTTGTTCGATCGGAGGATAAAGAACGTCGGAACTAATTGAGACAATTAACGCAGGTTGACAAATCTGTTTCAGTGCAGAACTATAGCTCTCAGATTGAGCAACATCATGACTATCCATTGCATGAGTCAGCGTGATGTAAGTGTTGGCATCAAAGCGATCGACAAACTTACGACTCTGATAGTGCAGGTATTCCACAATCTCAAAGATTGCATTGCTAGCTTGTCGCCCGAATCGATCTGAGAAACTCGTCCAAGATCGGTAAAAGCTCATCGCCATCATGCGAGCCGTTGCTAAACCCTGAGCAGGTTGCTCGGTATAGTTCCCATTCTGCCAATTTGGGTCGGCATAGATTGCTTGTCGCTGCGCTTCACTAATGCCAATACACCAAGCAGAATGACGACCCGGAGCCGCAATAACAGCGATCGCCTTCACTTTTTCTGGATATAAGACTGCCCATTCCAGTACCTGCATTCCTCCCAACGATCCGCCGATGACAAGTTTAAGCGATCGGACTTGCAAGGCTTCAAGTAAAAGTGCTTGCAGCCGAACCATATCGCGGATTGTAATTCTCGGAAATGCAGAACCGTAAGATTTTCCAGTCCCTGGATTAATTGAAGTTGCGCCAGTTGTGCCGTAACAGCTACCTAGAATGTTGCTACAGATAATGAAGTCTTGATCAGTGTCGAGCGATCGTCCTGCACCCAGCAACGGTTTCCACCATTGAGCAACATCGGCTGAACCCGTGAGGGCATGGCACACGAGTACCGCATTATCTTGGGTTGCATTAAGCTTTCCCCATATGCGATACGCAACCTTAACTCCAGACAGAACATCGCCCGATTCTAAAGCGAATGGTTCTGGCAAGTGATAGAACTGCGTTTCGGGCGAGATAAAGCGCTGATAGTTCATGAGACTTGCTCAAAAGCCTGTTCAAAGTCTGCT
Organism: Leptolyngbya sp. AS-A5; assembly: GCF_039962495.1. Taxonomy (NCBI): domain Bacteria; kingdom Bacillati; phylum Cyanobacteriota; class Cyanophyceae; order Leptolyngbyales; family Leptolyngbyaceae; genus Leptolyngbya; species Leptolyngbya sp. AS-A5. The sequence continues at coordinate 12,749 of NZ_JAMPLL010000046.1, forward strand.
TTAATGTCCTCAATGTGTTCGATCCCTACCGAGACTCGAATCAAGTCGGGGGTAACGCCTGCTGATTGTTGTTCCATCAGTGTCAATTGCTGGTGTGTTGTGGAAGCAGGATGAATCACTAATGTTTTTGCATCTCCAACATTGGCGAGATGAGAGGCAAGTTTTACATGACTGATAAACGATCGGCCCGCCTCAATTCCGCCTTTAATTCCAAAGTTCAACACACCGCCGAATCCATGTTTCAGATACTTCTTCGCTCGATCGTGATAAGGATGCTCTGGAAGTCCCAGATAGTTTACCCATTCCACTTTCGGATGCTGTTTCAGCCATTGGGCGAGTTCTAGAGCATTATCTACATGACGCTGAACTCTCAAGGAGAGAGTTTCTAATCCTTGAAGTAGCAAGAACGCATTAAATGGACTAAGACACGCACCTAAATCTCGCAGTCCTTCGACCCTAGCGCGAATAATGAAAGCAATATTGCCAAATTGACTTTGTGTGCCAAAGACATCATTAAAGTTCAGCCCATGATAGCCCGGAGCAGGCTCAGTAAAGAGTGGAAACTTCCCATTTCCCCAGTCGAACTTGCCGGAATCCACAATTACTCCTCCGATCGAGGTTCCATGTCCGCCGATCCACTTTGTTGCAGACTCAACGACAATATCGGCTCCGTACTCAATGGGGCGCGCTAAATATCCACCTGCTCCAAAAGTATTGTCCACAATTAATGGAATACCGTTTTCATGGGCAATGTGAGCCAATGCAGCGAAATCGGGGACATTGAACTGGGGATTGCCGATTGTTTCAACATACAAGGCTTTAGTACGGTGATCGATCGCGCTCCGAAAGCTTTCTGCGTCATCCCCATCCACAAACTTAACGTTAATTCCCAACCTTGGCAGCGTTACTTTGAACTGATTGTAAGTCCCGCCATAGAGATAGCTAGTTGAAACAATATTATCTCCAGCTTGAGCAATCATGCTAATTGCCAGCAGTTGTGCTGCTTGACCGCTCGAAGTCGCCAACGCTGCCACACCACCTTCGAGTGCAGCGATCCGCTTTTCAAACACATCGGTCGTCGGATTCATAATCCGAGTGTAAATATTGCCAAACTCTTGCAGAGCAAACAATCGGGCACCGTGATCCGCATCGTCAAGCACGTAAGAAGTGGTTTGATAAATGGGGACAGCACGGGCATTGGTTCCGGGTGCAGGTTCTTGTCCAGCGTGGACTTGAAGCGTTTCAAAGTGATGAGATTGGCTCATGGGATGTCCAAAGTACGAAATCTTTATCGTAAAACCGTATTTTGATAGTGTAAAACACGATCGTTGAATAAGCAAGATGGTTCAGAGCGCTAAATCTTTAGATTGAAATTCTTAGCCATTTCAATAATTTCCACACTGTTCCAGTGAAAAATCCTCTGTTGTTGAGCACTGTGAATACAAATTTGACTAATACCTAACTCCTCCTGAACTAAACGAGCGATCGGAATTAGCTCTAGATATAGCATCGGATCAATTGTTACGTCCTGTTCGCGGTGAATCAGCAACAAATTTATTGTTGTGAGCGAAAGCAAGGTAAGACGACTGTTTTCTAGCAGTAACCTCGGCGCAATCGTAAGTAGACGATTGATAATGCTTGGTTCTTCAATGTTTGAAGACATAAACTTTCCTATTACACTGCATTTAGACGAGATAAAGCACGATCGCAAAACACTCCCGCGACGATCGTGCTTCAAGCTGTTAGTAAGATCCGGGTGGCTCTTTTCGGGGTGGATCAGAAGGCGGTGTGCAAGCAAGCAATCTAGACGAATCCAAAATCAAAGTTGGAGCAGCGATCGTGAAACCCGCAACTGTTCCAACTGTCAACAAAGAAATGAAGATAAATTTCATCGTAAGTTACCTACTCAAAACGAACTACAAAATTGCAGCGATACAAGCATGATCTACCTTCTAGTACGGGAGCAATAAACTGCTGACGGACAGGATACATTGCTTGCATCACTATACTGATAACACTGGTTAAGCCACCTTATCAGCACCCGTTTCAACAGGTAGATCTGACTGGCTATACTCCGTCCATGATCCTTCGTAAACTCGCACTTTGGGATACTTCAATAGATGCTTTAGCACAACGTATTGTAATGTTGCTTCCCGCCCAGTGCTGCACGTTACGATCACATTGTCCGCAGGCGTAATCTTCTTCGATGCTAGGATTTGCTTAATTTCGTCCAAAGACTTCAGCTTGTGGAAGTTTCCTTCATTCGTCGTTGGGTTGCCCAAGGTGAATGTTACCCAAGGAATGTTTCGTGCTCCTGGAATGTGACCATTGCGCATCCAGATCTTCTCTTCGCCGCTAAACAATCTAAGTGGTCGTGGATCAATAAACTTGACCGTCGGTTGATTTAAGAAGCCGCGCACATCTGCAAGCGTCACCCGAATTGAGGGATTATCCTGAACGGTGAAGCGAGTCGGCTGATACTTAGGAAATTCCTGGGTTACAGGTTGCCCGGATGTCTTGTACGCCGCAAATCCACCATCTAACACGGCAATATCTTTCACGCCCGATCGTTCTAGCAGATAAGCAACCATTGTTGCGCCTAGAATATCTCGCCCATCTGAGTACACCAACACCCGGCTATTGCTTGATACCCCCGCTTGCGAGAAAAGCTGCCCTAACTTGCCTGTACTCCAATATTGCACAGGCAGCAAGCCATTAGGACCGCGAAATGTGTTGTCGGCAATGTGAATGGCATTGGGCAAGTGACCTGCAAAATACTCCAATGGGTTAGTGCGAACATCTAAGACCCGGAGATTGCGATCGCTGCTATTTTTCGCTACCCAATCCGGGGAAACAAACTGAATGGTTGCACTTTGGCTTGCCATTAACGGCGAACCCGAAAAAGCTGGAATGGCAATGAGGCTAACTAGAAGCGCAGCTAACACCGCTAGAACTTTGGGCTTCTTCAGCCTGAGACGCAGTAATTTCCGAATCATGACCTTAACCTGAAATGATGAGGGTTGTAAAAGGAATGAGCGCTCCAAAAATACGGTATTTCGACCGGTTTACTGGACAAATCTATTTTCTAGAATTCCACAAATTGACAAAGATCTCAAGCCCGACAGCATCGAAAAGTTAGACATTGCAGAGATTAACTAACTTAAGTAGATAGATGCTCTAGCTGATCCCTCGAAAGAACAAGGGAATAAGAAGTATGCTCAGCAGGATAAGCAGAGTAGTGATACAGACCAGCGTTAGGGTGAGAAGAGGAGTAGCACGATTCATCAAATTTCCTGACCCATATTTCAGTGGTTAGGGTTTTCGTAACTTTCAACTGTCAAGGATTCATTCTCCCTTTGGTTCGCGGTAGCCCTAGGTCGGCACAGGCTCATCTATTTGCAAAGATGCAGAAATTGAATTAGCGAACGGGATGATAGACAGGAGAGATTGCGCTGTGCTGAGCGATCTTCACATTGAGTTTTTAGAGATTTCTACTTGACCCAACGGTGCGATTGCTCAATAAATACGATAAACCGATTGAATTACCGTACTTATTTAGATTAGATAGTAACACGCTCCTGAAATCTGTGAAACATACAGCTCCAGTCGAGCAGGAGATCACCCTGCTACCGTCTAGGCGAAATCCGTATCACAGTCACTTGATTGCAGAATCTAAGCTAGAGCGCTGCAACACAGAAGCTCATCTTTGCGCTCAAAAATCATCTCGATCGCACTTCTAAAGGCTTCAAAACTATCGGTAACTTCCTAGTTCAGAAATTTCCGTAGTTAGGTCAAATTTGAGATGATTGTTTTAGTAGCGAATAAAACTTTTCAGTATTTTCATCCTCTTTAAAGCCTATAAAGATGATTGGGCTAGGTGAAATTCTGCGCTTATTTTATTTGCTTGAAATCCTTGAAAATCCTTTTGTTCAAATGTTTACCCTCAGATACGGTAAAAATTGATTTTTATGTTTTTATAAAATTTCACTTCAATGATCTCGGTTTATCGTTTTGACAAAAAAGACTACTTGCTTCTATCAAGTAATAGAAATACAGTGAAAAACAGCAAATCTAAATCGATTTGAATCGAGCAAATCTTATCCATTCACACATACGGACAGACCCCGGCTCTCAAACATTACAGGGAACGCTCTATCATGACTGCTGAAATTCCTATCTCTCCAAGCCTGCATGGCTTAAAGCGAGAATGTCTCTCTTACGGTGAGGTGTTAGCTCAATCCTTTGCAGTGCTTGCTCCAACGACAGTCCCAGCAGCGGTGATGGGCTTAATCTACGCTTCGTCAGGAAATGGCACTTGGCTCAGCTTTTTGCTGGGGATGATCGGACTGCTTTTCGTGGGCATCAACATTAACGAGTTTGCCCGCCGCTCTGCTTCTCCGGGATCGCTCTATTCCTATGCGGTGAAAGGGTTAGGTCCGACCGCAGGCATGTTGAGCGGTTGGGGATTGATTTTGGCTTACTTGTTCACGGGAATGTCTACCTTGTGTGGCTTTGCGATTTTTGGGCAGAAGCTGCTGGGTTATGTTGGCATTCATACCCACATCTTGACGCTGTTTGTGGTGGGAGTTGCTGCGGCTTGGTATGCTGCCCACAAAGGTATTTAACTCTCTGCCAAAATGATGTTGCTGCTGGAAGGCGCATCGATCGGTTCTATTTTGCTACTTGGCATTCTGATTTGGGGACACAAGGGATTTGCGATCGATCCGGCTCAACTGACCTTACAAGACGCAACTCCAGGTGGGATCACAGCAGGAATTGTTCTAGTTGTGTTTGGGTTTTCAGGCTTTGAAAGCTCGACCTCGCTCGGAGATGAAGCAAAAGATCCCCTAAAATCGATCCCGAAGTCGGTCGCGCAAAGTACGATTCTGGCAGGATTGTTTTTCATTTTCATGGCTTACGTCGAAGTCTTGGGGTTTCAAGGTGCATCGGTCGATCTGGCCAAAACAGAAGCACCGCTTGACTTCCTGGCGCATCAAGCAGGTGTGGATTTCTTAGGCATCTTGATCAGCTTAGGAGCACTGTTGAGCTTCTTTACTTGTACGCTGGGCTGTATTAATCCAACTGCGCGAGTCTTGTTTCTGATGGCGCGACATGGTGTGTTTCATACCTCGCTGGGTGCTTCTCACGAAGAGAATCTCACACCACATACAGCGATCGCGCTCACTTCGCTGTTGACGTTTGCGATCCCGACCGCCGTTTTACTGTTTGGTGGATTGGGCGGCGTCGTCTTGGTTCCATTGTTAACTTCAGTGTTTGACATTGATATTCGATATGCGATCAGGGCTTCGCTCGTGTCTGTAATTGCAACCTCTTCGGGAGCGGCATCGACTTACATCAAGCAAGGATTGACGAATCTAAGAATTGGAATGTTCTTAGAAGTTGCAACCGTGATCGGTGCTTCGATTGGCGCACTCATTGCAACCTTCATTTCCGTCAAGATGTTGGCGATCGTGTTAGCAATCACCTTGCTCTATTCAGCCTACCTTGCTCAACAATCGCGACCGGAATTTTGTCAACCAGAGACCAGCGATCCACTTGCTGCACAATTGCAGTTGAACGGAACTTGTCCCACTCCAAATGGCGCAATCGCTTATGAAGCACAGTCGGTTTCAATCGGATTTAGCATTATGGTGATCGCTGGAGCATTGTCTGGACTGTTGGGAATTGGTTCAGGTGGATTCAAAGTCTTAGCAATGGATCAGGCAATGCAGCTTCCATTCAAGGTTTCAACAACAACGAGCAATTTTATGATCGGAGTCACGGCTGCGGCTTCTGCGGGTGTGTACTTAGCGCGAGGCTATATCGATCCAGGACTAGCAATGCCTGTGATGCTAGGCGTATTTCCTGGCGCATTGCTCGGTGCAAAGGTTTTAATCGGCGCGAAAACTCAATCACTACGAATTCTATTTAGTCTGGTACTCGTCGTGATGGCGCTTAAGATGGTGTATAACAGCCTGATGGGAGGGGCGTAGATGTATCAAGATGCAGATCCGAAAGCAGTTTCAACACTCGAAACGCAAATCCTCACGCCCTCTCATGAAGCACAGTTAGCCCGATCTCTCAGCAACTTACTCCAATATGGGGTATGGCTTGCAAGCGCGGTTGTCCTGATTGGTGGCATTCTCTACATTATTCGACATGGGGCTGAACCTGCCGATTATCATGTCTTTCGAGGCGAGCCCGCAATGTATCGATCGCCCGCAGGGATTATCACTGCAATGTTTGCAGGTCATCGTCGCGCTATCATTCAGTTTGGACTACTGATCCTGATTGCAACGCCGATCGTCCGGGTCATTCTCTCATTCATCTCGTTTCTTCGCTGGCGCGACTTTACCTATGCTGCAATTACTGCCGTAGTTCTTTCTGGCTTGATCTACAGCTTTATTGGTGCCTACTTCTGAGGCGCTTGCAATTTCTGGCTAGTCTCAATCAGTTGTTTCAGATCCAATAGCTTTGTCCCTTCACCACCGACAATAAACGGTAAATTTCCGTTCCATTTCTCGATCGCTTGTCTCTGCAACAGTTCAGGCGTTAAGCTCTCTCGTAACAATTGTTGAGCAACCGCTTCTCCTCTGGCTCGATTGGCGATCGCTTCTGCCTCTTTTGCGGCTTTCAGTGCGACAAACTCTGCTTGTTTTGCTTCCTGTTCTGCCACCTGTTTCGCTTCGACTGCCTCTCTAAACCGTTCTGAAAACTTAATATGCACCAGCGACAGATCATCCACAGCGATGTGATAAGGCTGTAATCGTTCAGTCAAAGCTTGATCAACCTCAGCTTTGACAGTCCCACGCTCGGTAATAATCGCCTCAGCCGTATACTTCGCCATGACGGCTTTTAGCACTTCTTCGACCGCTGGACTGATAATGCGCTCGATCACCGCCTGCTTGTTACCAATTTGCTGATAGAGTCGGTGAACTTCTGTGGGGACGATATGCCAGTTGAGTGCAACATCAGCATAGACATCTTGTAAATCTTTAGAGGATGCTTCGGCTGAAATTTCCTGGCTTTGCACCCGAACACTGAGTTTCTCAACCGTGTAAACGATCGGAAGGATTGGATGAATGCCTTCTGACAAGACTATTTCTTGCACTGCACCAAAGCCCATCAAAACACCCCGCTCTCCAGCATTGACGATCGCAAAGAAGCTTGAAAGCAACGCCAAACAGAGCAAAACCAGGATGACTTTGAAGGCAATTTGAGAGTCTTGTGAGTTCTTCTTCGGCACTTTCAATGCTTTAAGGGTTATGTTTCAGAATCCAGAAGGTTCAGCAATCATCGAACTTTAGGAGAACTTCCGTTAATATACAACAGATACGGACGACGCTTTCTTCATGCTTCAAACTCTTTTTTTCAATCCGCTCGCAATCACACCTGTAGAAGTGGGAATTGCGATCACAACTAGTATTGCTGCTTTTGCTGCTACCAATCTCGATGACATTTTGATTCTGATGCTGTTTTTCGCACAGGTTGATCATCGGCTCCGTCCGAAACACATCTGGTTTGGTCAATATCTTGGCTTCGGACTCTTGCTTCTCGCCAGTTTACCTGGATTTTTTGGAGGGTACTTGATTCCTCGCCCTTGGCTCGGCTTGCTCGGTTTCCTACCCATTGCGATTGGGTTCAGTCATTTCTTCCGAAAAGAAGAAACAACGCTTCAAACCGTCCATTCAGAAGTTTTAGCCCATAAGCCACAGTCTTTTCTGGCTCCTCAAACCTATCAGGTTGCCACTGTAACGATCGCGAACGGTGGCGACAATATTGGTAGCTATGTTCCTTTGTTTGCCAATAGCACTCCGATTACTCTAGCTATCACTGTAGCTGTGTTTTTTATCATGATTGCAGTTTGGTGTATAGAACCCATTTGGGATCTTTTACTGTGTTCACAAGGTCGATAACTTCTCGGCTTCATGATTCGGATAGTCTTCGAACTATGATTTTTCTGCTAGATTTACGAATTTCTCGAAACGGGCTTCCTGCTTACCTTATGTGTCAAGAAGAGATCCCAAATGGGTTCTATAGTTGCGAATTCGTTGAGCCGTCATCCTGCAATTGCACAATTCATTACCCGCTATGGCGATCGAATTGTTCCCTTCGTGCTAATTGGATTAGGGATTTACATTTTAGTCGAGAGCAAAACCTACGAACTGCTGAAAGCGTCTTAGCAAAATTGCTATTAATACCAGTCATCTTCAGTCGTGTTAGGCTTTCCCCTCACCGGCACGTTGAGTGACTTCAAATGGATCAACCCTTGGCTAATTTGCTGGGGTGTTCCTCGTGTTTCTATATCGCAGTAGCTTTCGCCAATATTACTCTTACCGAGGTTAGCACCTGTAATATTGACGACTAAGTTAAAACCTGAAACTAAACGAGAAAGAATGGGTTCTCGATGATATGAGGCTGAAATTTCTAGGCGTAACCGAACGCGATTCAAGGTTTGGTATCGAAGTAATGAGGATGTCATAACTGATCGCTTCTCTTCAATCGGTACAATGCTAGTTCTCTAAGCTGTATGTGCTAATTTCCAACTCACCATGACCAAAAGTAAATAGATACTAAATCGGAGTGGACGTTGCGGAATTAGCTTACAAAGTCTTGCCCCAATCAACACCCCAGGGACTGAGCCGAGCCAAATGGGAAGCACTAGGCTCCAATCTACGGTTCCCAATGTCAGATGCCCGATCGAGGTAAACCCTAATAAGATTGCTGCTTGAGCTAAGTCGGTTCCTACTAATTTGCGGGCATCGAGTTGAAAGAAAGCAATTAGCACCAATGCAAACATCGAACCCGAAGACACGCTTGTTAATCCCACAATGCAGCCGAGAATTGCACCGATCGCGATCGCGCTTCCCCGCCCGCCATAAGTTTCTAAATCTAGCTTGGGTAGAGTCGGGAGTTCATGTTGGGGTGCGAGAGTCATTAACAGCAACTGTAATAATGCAGTTCCCGTCACCAATAAAATTGCATATCCAATCAGATGCAATAGCAATCCATCTAAATTTAAACTTTCAATATTTCTTAATTTGTGCAATAGTGCAATGCCGCAGAGGGAACCCGGCACACTACCAAATGCTAACCACTTCACAGCCGCACAATCTACTGTTTGCTGCCGCCAGTGCTTGACTCCCCCAATCACCTTCATTAAGGTTGCTGCAACGATATCCGAACTTACGGCAACTGAGGCAGGCACTTGAAACATAAACACTAACATGGGCGTGATTAGCGATGCACCACCAATCCCGGTCAACCCGACGACGATTCCCACGGCAAAGCTGAGCGCAGTTAGCAGTAAGTAGTGCATTTCTACTGACCTCCCAGAAGCAGGGTTGTATCAATGCCGGGAAGGTCAAGCACCTTTAACTGAACGAGTGCGACAACCGCGATCGTAAAAATCGAAGAAGAAACGACACACCACAGCAGTTCTTTCTTCAAATCCCGCTCTTGGGATTGAAAAACGTCGATCGCGACTGCTTGCATCAGCAGAATTCCGATTAAATTTGAGAACCAGTATCCAGTCACCGTTCCTGGCAATACCCAGCTAGAAGAGAACAGGCTGCAAACATAGCCAAATCTATATGCGACAGGCAGATTGAAAATCAGGTCATTCCACCAGCACAGCGGCGAGAGCATTTTATAGAAACAACATTGAAAGATCGCAATGCTATGTCTCGCTCTGAGCGATTTCAAAGCATTGCAGAGGGACCAACTGATTTATCAATTAATTAGGAGCTACCTATGGGTCAGCTAGATATAGTACATCAGATTTGATTGCTGTAGCGCATCTCGCTGTTGGAGGAGAGCCTTAAGCGTGATCGATCCGAGGAGTTCCTGCGATCGCGCATTGTTTTCATACCAGATTTTGTAAATGATTTTCCGCTCGACCGTAGGAGCAGCATCAATATTCCGCTGTTTACGCTCCCCATCCATTAGCGTAACGATATCTAGGAGCGTGATTTCATGCGGATCACGCGCTAAGACAAATCCACCTTTCGATCCGCGCAGGCTCCGAACAATGCCACCTCGGCGTAACGTTGCCAAAATCTGCTCAAGATAGCGTTCAGGAATGTCGTGCTTTTCGTTAATTGCAGCAGAGGTCAGTGGATAAGGCTGCTCACGGTGGCTTGTAAGCTCTAGAAGCGCTAGCAATGTATATTCGACTTTGGACGACAATTCCAGAAGTGTACAAATCTGAGAATTTACTTGCATGCAAACTACACTTATTCGCTCGATTTAGTGTAGTTTAGCGCAAATCGCAGAATTTCAATAAAACAAAGCTATTGAGAAAGTTCTACGATCTGCATTAGAAGCCCCTAACTTGAGTAAAAGCTCAGCGCAATGGGAAAAGTGAGTTTATCTCTCACGCGTAAGCTGGAAACGTTTTCACTGATTTCGGCTTGATGTAGATCGGCTGATCCACTCGCAATTGCAGTTGGTTAAATCGATCGCGGCTCAAATTGGCAGTTACCAACTCTTCAGATTCCAACCGAACTTCCACAATGATTTCCCAACCGAGATGGACAACTCGATCAACTCGCGCAGGAACCGCTTCAGCCGATGGTGCCAAGTCGATCCTGATATCGTGTGGGCGCAAAAAGATGCGATCGGACTTGAGTCCATCACGCCCATTCTCCGGCAAAATCCCTGAGTGAATCGGGACAACATTCACCGGACCAATGAAGCTCATGACAAAAGCGCTTGCGGGATGGTCGTAAATTTCAGTAGCGGTTCCGACCTGTTCAACTTTGCCTTGGTTCATCACCACAATCTCGTCTGCAACTTCCATCGCTTCTTCCTGATCATGCGTCACAAAAACCGTCGTAACGCTGACCTCCTCATGCAGGTGACGTAACCAAGTGCGAAGCTCTTTGCGAACTTTGGCATCTAGTGCTCCAAATGGTTCATCGAGCAATAAAACTTGGGGTTGAACTGCAAGGGCACGCGCCAGAGCCACCCGCTGCCGTTGTCCACCCGAAAGCTGAGAAGGATAACGATCGCCCAATCCTTGTAACTGAATTAATTCAAGCAGTTCCTCGACTCGCTCTCGAATTCTTGCTTTTGGTGCTTTGCGAAGCTCTAGGGCAAATGCGATATTTTGACGAATCGTCAGATGTTTGAACAAGGCATAATGCTGGAATACAAAACCAATGTTGCGTTTTTGTACCGCAGTATAGGTGGCATCTCGTCCGAGCAAGGCAATTTGACCTTCATCGGGCTGTTCTAAACCTGCAATCATTCGCAGCAGCGTTGACTTTCCTGAACCTGAAGGACCCAACAGCGCTGCCAAGGAATTTGTTTTGATGCTGAGGCTGACTTGATCGACAGCATGAAACGATCCATAGCGCTTTGATACGTTTTGAACTTCAATTCCCATCCTGTGTGGCTCCTTCGGCAGTTCGACTTTACTATCTACGATTTGCCTATCAAGCTACAGTATATAACAAGTAAGCCAGGCTATATGTAACTTTTAGTACGTTTCCAGCCTGCAAAAATTCGGCTTAAACATCTAGTTTTTTAACGGAAACAGCAACTTTAAATGAATTTCCCGCTTTCTTGATCAGTTTATGCGAGTTTAAGTAATATAACAAATACCAATTCAAAGACTTGTATCTTAAAGGCTAAATGCGCGATTCATAAATGATACTTGAACAATTGCGAATTTTTTTAGCCGTTGCAGAGCAGTTGCATTTCACCCGTGCAGCCGAAGCCCTGTATATTACTCAACCTGCGGTTAGTGCAGCAATCCAGACGATCGAGGCAAAATACGGTGTCAAATTATTTCACCGCATTGGTCGCAGAGTTGAAATCACCGACGCGGGACAACTGCTTCAGGTGGAGGCGCAGAAAATTCTTGATCAAGTTGCATTTGCGGAACGGCAACTAAGAGAATTAAACAATCTACAACGCGGTGAACTTAAAATTGGGTGTATTTGACGGTTGGTAATTATTGGCTTCCCGATCGCATTAGTCGATTCAAACAGCAATACCCAGGAATTTATATTCATTGCATCTTAGGAAATGCAGAAGAGATCGGAGAAGGCACAGCGCTTGGAAGATTTGATCTTGGACTAGTCACAGGTGGAGTGAAGCAGTCTTGTCAAGACCATTTACAGCAGGAATCCGTTGGTCAGGAGCGCTTGCAGATTGCGGTCGGTCAAAGTCATCCTTGGTTCGGACAGCCCACGATCGCGACTCATGAGTTATTGACCAGCACTTGGGTTATGCGCGAATCAGGATCAGGTGCACAACAGATGTTTGAGCAGGCTTTAGCGCGTTGGCACAGTAGACTTCTTGCGTGAATCAGCGAGAGCATCGTAGAAATAGGTCAAGGAGGACAAACTGATGACCTACAAACAGCTCAAACATCTGAAACCCAACGCCTTCAAACGCCGATGC
>NZ_JAMPLL010000047.1:0-23921 GCF_039962495.1 Leptolyngbya sp. AS-A5
TGACTTCAATGCCGCGATACAGCATCATTTTCTCAATGTCCCGGTAGCTCAACGGAAAGGTGTAATACAGCCAAACGCAGTAGCTAATAATTTCACCAGGGAAGCGATGACGGGAGTACATGGGCAAGCAGTCGTTCTTAAAGTTGAACTAGTACGATTATTCTACGTTCCGGTTAACCTGACAATACGCTAACGCTGCAACAACCGAAGATTTGGCCTACATCAACAACGGACACAAAGCAATGACATTAACGTAATAGCGGAGGAATAGAAATGAAAAAGTCGGGAATGATCAAACGATTCATTATCGGGACAGGCACAGCCATCCCTCTACTTGTTGCTGGTGTTGCGACTGCCTCTTTTATGCCGGGAGGCATGGGTGACGAGGTACAGCAATGGGTGTTGAATAACTATCTCAATCCCCTTGCTCGAATTCAACAGCAATTCAATGAGCTTGATCCCATCTTTGAAACCATGATGAAAGTTGCAATGGGAGGTGCATGGAACGAGCTAGAGTCAACGACCGGCTCTAGTTCACCCGACCCTTACAAAGTTCGGACAACGCAAACGGAAATTAATCCTGGTGTGCTGACCACGAATCCAGTTGTACGCCAGCGGGATTTAGCTAATCTCTATGATCAGGAATTAGCGAGATCCATGTCTGCTTTGATGCTTGGAGAAACCGGAAAGAAGACAATTCAAAAAGAAGCTGATCGGACTTCAAAAATTGTCGAAACCAGTCAGAAAGGATATCAAGAAACCCAAAAGCTGGTCCAACAAGCGAAATCACTCACAGTTACCCAGGATGTTATGAAGAATAATGCTGAAATCAATGCAGTATTAGCGGGAATTGTGACAAATCAAGCCCAATTAACTGCTGACAATCATACGGCATTACTGCAAATTCAACAGCTTGATAGCGCGATCGCGCAACTTTCCGCTAACACCAGCGAGGGCATTGACGAATCGAATCGCCGCGATCGCGTTGCTCGACAGTTAGAAATCGGCGGTGCAACTCGCACTGAACTTTATATTCCTGGTCTTTACAGCACTCAGGACAATTCGACGAAGAGGTAGTTATGTTCACTTTCGCTCAAGTGACAGGAGCAAAGACCATCATTGAAGATAGCATTAGCCAAATTGAGAAGGTTCAAGGAGCCTGGGATGCTCGATGGACAGATATCTTCAATGGAACGAATGGGCTGTATAACGGTATCAACGTTTTTGCCGCCACGATTGTTGTGGGTGCTTTTGTCTTCTTTGCGGTTGGTTGGGTCAAAGATGCGATCGAGCGCGGCATCTTTCCAGCACTCCCAGACGTAATTTGGGTATTTGTCATTTTTGCATTGCTCTTTAACAATGGGGCTATGTTAGGATCAATGACATTAGGAATCCGGAACATCATCAATGACCAAACCCGCAAAGTACTAGAGGTACAGATCGGCGAGGTTTCAATGCTGGAAGCACTCAATGATGTCGTTGTTTCTCAACAAGCGAAAGCCCTGATTCAGCAACAGTACACTGAATGCGAAGCCAAAGAGGGACAAGCACAGATTGACTGCTTTCGAGAAGCAGGTAAGCGAGCCGAGGATCTGTTAACTCACGAATATCAGCAAAAAGGCTGGATGACGGTCGGAGTACAAAGGCTTTGGGAACGGTTACGCGCGATCAACGAACGACTGAGCCAAGAGTATCAAAAACGAGATGTCGCAGGCAAAGTTCTGACGGCTCCAGGTTTACTCACGAACTTTATTCGAGAAGGACTGATTGCTACCGCAGGTCAAGCGGTTGCCCAACAGATTCTCAAGGGACTTCAATGGGCATTCGCGAATCTGATTGAACTGTCCATGTTGTTGACTGGACTGATCGGACCCATCGCTGTTGCTGGCTCAGTTATCCCGCTCCAAGGTCGTCCACTCTGGGCATGGTTAATCGGCTTCTTTAGCTTAGGGCTTGCGAAGTTTTCCTACAATGTTGTGGTTGGGCTTGCTGCTACCGTAGTGGTTGCGGCTGATGCTCAATCCTCCTCAGATATTGGGTTCCTCTTACTCATCGGTGTCTTATCGCCTGTCTTAGCATTAGCCCTTGCGGGTGGTGGCGGAATGGCAGTCTTTCGCGCCGTTTCCGGTGGTGTTTCTCGAATCATCGCGATCAGCACTACGACGCTGCCGATCAAATAGTTCACAGATTCATGTAGCCTGAATATGCAGATTTCTGATTTGAAGCGAAAAAGTCAGCGATTTAAGCTGGACTCGACAGACATTTTGCCCATAGCATTTGCAGGTCTCTCGCTCGGCGTTTTCATTCTTGCGATCGTTACGTTCTGGTTAGCGGTTTCATTCTCGAAGCTATCGAATCAAAAACCGCCGACGCTCGTACAGCAAGTCGATGGACACGCTTTTACAGCCCGTTCCGCAGATTATCAATACCGTGAACCCGAAGTCATTCGGCGTACAGTATCAAACTGGGCAGTGATGACCTTCACTTGGGGCAAGCTACCGGGACAAAACAAAGCACAAATTGATGCAGGCAAAGAAGTTGGGGCAGATTCAGCCAGTCGGCGTAGCGATCGCAGACGGATTCCGGCCCGTGCTTGGGAAGCTTCCTTTCTTTTAGCCCCTGATTTTCGAGATGCGTTTTTACAGAAACTTGCAGCCGATATTGTGCCTGAAGGCGTGTTTCGCGGACAAGTTGCCGCCGTTCTCGTTCCCCAGAACTTCTCAGCCCCAGAATTAACCGGAGAAGGACAATGGCGGATTCACATGATTGCAACTCGCATTGTTTTCGATGATGCAAATCCCGCAGGGCAAACCATTCCGTTTAATCGCACGATTTACGTTAAAGCCGTTGAACCGCCACAGAATTCGCTTGGACAAAACACAACTGACTATCAGCGCTTGGTGTATTCGATGTTGGAAAGCGGCTTACAGATTCAAGAGATTCGCCCCCTAGAGCGTGAGGACTTAGCAAAATGAATGGACAATCACACGAAAAGATTACGACTGAAGATTTGAAAGCAATTACCCAAGCTCCCACAGTCGAAGAACCATTAGTACATGAGGGGGAGTTCCCGGTTGAATTAGCACGATCGAGCCGCCCTGTTTGGACGAAACCTGTTCCGAAACTCGCCCTCATTGGATTGCTTCTCATCCCTGTGTTTGGCTTTGCTGCTCTATTTTTAGCAGGCGGCGGGCGATTCAAACAAGCTCAGAAGAATTTACCGCAACCCACGAGCGAAACAGTATCACAGCCAGAAACTCCTTCAGATGAACTATCAAGACTGCGGGAAGAAAATGGCAAGCTCAAGGCAAATGCAGCGATCGGTGATCAAACTAACCTACAGAATCGTTTAGCAAAAAACGGGAAGCCTGAGAAATTGCCTCGCATTCCGGTTAAGCCGCCAGCCAATGCACCTGATTCCCCCAAACCCGTCACCATAGCCTCTGCGCCACCTCGAATCGTTAGCCAAGCCAGCCCACCCAGATTAGTTTCTGCTCCGGTCAGTTTGCCTACGAGCAACTACCCTTCTGTTGCGCGATCGATGGCAGCAAAAGAACCAGCGATTCAGGCTAAAGCTGACCATCAACCTGATGATTCAATGCAGCAGTGGCAACAGCTTGCTCAATTAGGCAGCTATGGCTCTTCTCGTTCAGACTCATCTGATAGCAGATGGTCGAATGCTAGTAGTTCTCATAGCAACCTAAGCGAAGATAGATCACAAGTGGCTCAAGAAAACTCTGAAGATTCCTTGCAATCGATTCCAACTGCTCGAATCGCACCGACATCAGCCGTACAAGCAAATGCTGAAATGGCAATAGATACGGATCAAATTGCAGGAACATCCGATCAACTCAACACTGAGCAAACTGATCAACTAGTACAAGAACAGACAGCACCGAGAAGAACGATCGCAGAAACACAACCAGAATCTCAGGTCACAGCTCAACACCCAATCTCAGAGCATCCTATTTTAGAAGATGCTGAGGCAGCAATTCTACAAGAACAGGTTCGGCAACACTCGTTGATTGCAGGAGAGAGTACACCAGGGATTTTAGCGACTCCTGTAACTTTGAGTAATTCTAGAAGCACAGAAGCGACTAGAAAGACTAACCCCGATCGGTTTACGATCGTACTCGCACAGCCGCTTAAAGACTCAACAGGACAAGTAGCGATTCCCAGTGGAGCGCATTTGCTGGCTCAAGTCGATCAGTTTTCGCGGGCTGGTCAAGTTCAACTCTCAGCGACAACGGCTGTGTGGAATGAAAACGGGTTGCAAAAAGAACTCATCTTACCCACTGGTGCAATTCGGATACGTGGAGAGAACGGCAAACCACTAATTGCAAAATTGGAAGACCGAGGTAAAGAAATTGCAGCAATGGACGCAGGACAATTTCTGCTAGGAGCAGTGCGGCGATCGGCACAGTTGTTTACTCGTTCTAATAGCCAAATTCAAACCGGAAACGGTACAACGGTCATTACCGAAAGCAATCCTAAACCAAATGTGCTGGCTGGGGGGTTAGAAGGAGGAGCAGATGCCGTTTTAGGTTCAATTGAAGAGCGCAATAAACAAGCGATCAAAGAGATGGAGCAACGTCCCAACTCTCTCTTTATTGCATCGGGTAGCCCAGTTCAAGTGTTTGTGAATCAATCGATGCTACTGCCGAACTAATCACCATCTCACAAAATTTATCGTCACGATATGAAGCATTTACTTTTAGCTGTTGGCATTTCAATGTTTGCCATAGGAACAATGTCACCTGCTCACGCGCAAACACGCAGCGATCGCACTAATTCTGCTATTTCAACAACTCGGCAAAGCTCATTAACCACGATCGAGCTTCATGCAGGTCATGGAGTATCGTTAGATTTTCGTCCGACTCGCGAAACCATTCGCAAGGCTTGGCTCGATGATCCGTCACAGGTCACACTCGATTTTGATGATGCCATCTGCCAAAACGAGAATCGGCAAAACTCATGCACTGCAAGCGTCATTCATCTACGTCGAATTCAGCGTTTGAAGTTTTCCAACTTGCCTGCGACAGCGACAACTTTGCTAACAGTGATGAGCGATCGCAATCTTTACACCTTTCGCTTGACCTTCCCAAATTCTGGCAGTCCTCGTTATTCTGCGATCGCCATTCAGCCAAACCGAATAACCTCAGCCTCTGTTGCCACTCGCATTCGAGGAAGTTCAGGAGCAGAGTTAATCGAGCAAGGCTTACAAGTTGCTGCGGCGCGGCGGTTGATCTCGCAGCGGGATGTACTGTGGAATCGCTTAGAGTCTCTAATTACGCTGGTTAGAAACGGAGTCCAGGTTGCTGATGCTGCAAGACAAGTGGGTGTTTCTCAACAGCTAATCGCACGGCTCGTTGAAATGGGATTGAAAACACAGTCGGTATAGTCATTGAAATCGAACCATGATTAGCACGGGTGGAATCCGACGAACTACGATTCTAAAATCACTCATCATTGGGCTTGCAATCGTCTGCATTACGCTACTCTTTCCAGCAAGCGTTGCCGCTAGTCCAGATGTTGAGGGAACACTACCGATTGCTTCGGTTGAGTGGGATGGGCAATATGCTCGAATTCCTGATTGGTCAGAGATTACGCTTCATTCGCTTCCACCCATTCTCAAAGATGGTGAGTTCACTGCGCCTTCAGAGCTTTGCGACGTAACCGTTAACGTTACCCCGGATAACGGCAGTAAGTTTCAGTCCCGTTGCCGGGATTCAGAGCTTTGCGACACAGTGGCAGTACGTTAGCGACCCTATAAATAGTGTCGTTTCAGTCCCGTTGCCGGGATTCAGAGCTTTGCGACGTAGAATTCTAGCCCCGGATGTTGTAACTGGTTAGTGTTTCAGTCCCGTTGCCGGGATTCAGAGCTTTGCGACGTTCGACTATTACTCAATGTGATCAAGATTCTGATGTTTCAGTCCCGTTGCCGGGATTCAGAGCTTTGCGACCCTAGCAGCGATCGAGGATACGAAAGATCACGGCGGGTTTCAGTCCCGTTGCCGGGATTCAGAGCTTTGCGACGAAAATAATAAGAGCGGTATACTTTGCACTTATAGATGTTTCAGTCCCGTTGCCGGGATTCAGAGCTTTGCGACCCTGGCACCGGGTTAACTGCATAGTCCTAGCCCCTGACAGGTTTCAGTCCCGTTGCCGGGATTCAGAGCTTTGCGACGTTTAGCAACCTTGAAGAGAAATCACCCACCAATGAATAAACCAGTTTCAGTCCCGTTGCCGGGATTCAGAGCTTTGCGACGTTACATCAAAAGGCTCGAAGTGGTCGATAGCTTGGAAGTTTCAGTCCCGTTGCCGGGATTCAGAGCTTTGCGACGTGCCCCCGGTGATAGCCTTGATCCGGTTAACGATCGTTTCAGTCCCGTTGCCGGGATTCAGAGCTTTGCGACATCTGGATGCGATCGCTCTAGATCTGTTACTAAGAGTTTCAGTCCCGTTGCCGGGATTCAGAGCTTTGCGACATCTACACGGGCGAGGGGGTAGTTTCGCTGAAGTACCGTTTCAGTCCCGTTGCCGGGATTCAGAGCTTTGCGACAGCAAGGTCAGACGGTTGGATTCCGTCGAATCCGAATGTTTCAGTCCCGTTGCCGGGATTCAGAGCTTTGCGACCTCGGAATCAAAAGCAGAACCACTGATCGAAAGAGCGGTTTCAGTCCCGTTGCCGGGATTCAGAGCTTTGCGACGACGTTGAAACGTCTGAAGTAGTACATGGTCAGGAGGTTTCAGTCCCGTTGCCGGGATTCAGAGCTTTGCGACAGGGTGAGAGTGTGAATTTAAGTGTGAGTAGCTAGTGTTTCAGTCCCGTTGCCGGGATTCAGAGCTTTGCGACCCGGGACTGAGATATTCATGCTTGATAGTGCGGGTGTTTCAGTCCCGTTGCCGGGATTCAGAGCTTTGCGACCAACTTTCGACCGTTCGGGAAGATATGACAACGCCCTAGTGTTTCAGTCCCGTTGCCGGGATTCAGAGCTTTGCGACCATACTTGACGGGTAGATCGTGGATTCGCTCTGCATCAATGTTTCAGTCCCGTTGCCGGGATTCAGAGCTTTGCGACCCCCAACTATTTCTAAAATTCTGAATCAGTCGATAGAAGTTTCAGTCCCGTTGCCGGGATTCAGAGCTTTGCGACTTGACGATCGCAGCGGCTTGCAATGCAGATAGGGTCGTTTCAGTCCCGTTGCCGGGATTCAGAGCTTTGCGACATGTGGGAGCCTTGGTTGCTCTGTCTCTGTCCGATGTTTCAGTCCCGTTGCCGGGATTCAGAGCTTTGCGACCCTCATCGTCTGCGGTGATTGTGCCGCGAATGCTGCCTTGTTTCAGTCCCGTTGCCGGGATTCAGAGCTTTGCGACACTGATTCACAGCAGTCAATCTACGGAATCCATCAGTGTTTCAGTCCCGTTGCCGGGATTCAGAGCTTTGCGACTTCTGAGATCTGCGATGAGCGCTATCCCTGAGATTGGAGATTTGTTTCAGTCCCGTTGCCGGGATTCAGAGCTTTGCGACCGTTTGCTTGCTTAATTACTAATGTACGCTACTTCTGTTTCAGTCCCGTTGCCGGGATTCAGAGCTTTGCGACCTGGCGCAATGTCTAAAGCCCACTCATTTATTTATAGTTTCAGTCCCGTTGCCGGGATTCAGAGCTTTGCGACCCTGAGATCGTGTGCTCGTGGTTGCCGTCTTGATGTTTCAGTCCCGTTGCCGGGATTCAGAGCTTTGCGACTTCAGAAACTGTTTGAAGAGGAGAAAAAACCTTTAACGTTTCAGTCCCGTTGCCGGGATTCAGAGCTTTGCGACAAACAGCGATCGCATCCATTGATCGAGTCACCATCGTTTCAGTCCCGTTGCCGGGATTCAGAGCTTTGCGACTTTTGGTAATTTTCTTAATGCAGATTTATTGTATATGTTTCAGTCCCGTTGCCGGGATTCAGAGCTTTGCGACCTTTGACCATCGAGGAAGCTATAAAGGCGCTGTACAAAATGTTTCAGTCCCGTTGCCGGGATTCAGAGCTTTGCGACTGGAAACTTCCGCACGTGGTGGAACCATAATTCCATTGTTTCAGTCCCGTTGCCGGGATTCAGAGCTTTGCGACCTAGGACGCAAGTGTGAGAGGTCTACAACGATGGATTGTTTCAGTCCCGTTGCCGGGATTCAGAGCTTTGCGACTTAAAGAAAATGCTTTGAAGCAACTTGTCAAAAAGTTTCAGTCCCGTTGCCGGGATTCAGAGCTTTGCGACGTTCACTATCGTGCATTCCAAGAGTGTGCAAAAGTTGTTTCAGTCCCGTTGCCGGGATTCAGAGCTTTGCGACGTCTTTGATTTTTGTACCCAATGGGACAGCGACGCTACCGCGTTTCAGTCCCGTTGCCGGGATTCAGAGCTTTGCGACCTCTCCCTCTAGCACTATTCATGCCGTTTACTCCAATGTTTCAGTCCCGTTGCCGGGATTCAGAGCTTTGCGACCTAACCTACTCGATCCAATTGATTACGAGTGGAGAGGTTTCAGTCCCGTTGCCGGGATTCAGAGCTTTGCGACAAGAACACGCACATTAGGAATAGCGGGGAGAACCTCAGGTTTCAGTCCCGTTGCCGGGATTCAGAGCTTTGCGACCCCCTACTGATCCAAATATTAATCCGTTACGTGCTATGTTTCAGTCCCGTTGCCGGGATTCAGAGCTTTGCGACCATCTGATTGGACTAGCGATCGGTTGAATTTAGGTAAAAGTTTCAGTCCCGTTGCCGGGATTCAGAGCTTTGCGACGCAGCACCCGCTTAAATCTAAAGTGACTTTATTAAAAGTTTCAGTCCCGTTGCCGGGATTCAGAGCTTTGCGACATTTGCCTGATCCTATTTCGATTGCAAGGCAAGGTGTTTCAGTCCCGTTGCCGGGATTCAGAGCTTTGCGACAAACCGACAAACGCGATCATTGCGATCAACGCCACAGAGTTTCAGTCCCGTTGCCGGGATTCAGAGCTTTGCGACGCAGGAGGCGCAAAAACAAACTGAGGGGGAGTAAAGTTGTTTCAGTCCCGTTGCCGGGATTCAGAGCTTTGCGACCCCAGCGGCATTCACAGCAAACTAGAATTTCCTCGCATGTTTCAGTCCCGTTGCCGGGATTCAGAGCTTTGCGACCAGAACGTTCACTAGGTTGTTCATAACTAAAATCTCATGTTTCAGTCCCGTTGCCGGGATTCAGAGCTTTGCGACCTGTCGGCGGAACCGTTGGAAATGCACTAGAAGGATGTTTCAGTCCCGTTGCCGGGATTCAGAGCTTTGCGACCAACCCGGCGATGGTCAAGCGCCAGTGCAAGAGAAAGTGTTTCAGTCCCGTTGCCGGGATTCAGAGCTTTGCGACCCGTAGCCCGTTTTCTTCACGACCGCTTGCCACTGTCGTTTCAGTCCCGTTGCCGGGATTCAGAGCTTTGCGACCGCGCCTTAAAGTGACTAGAGCGATCCTTTGGGTGTTTCAGTCCCGTTGCCGGGATTCAGAGCTTTGCGACCATTCAAACAAGCAAAAAGTATGTGCCACAGCGCAAGTTTCAGTCCCGTTGCCGGGATTCAGAGCTTTGCGACCATTGGTTGATCCCTCAGTGTTGCTGTTTTTAGTTGTTTCAGTCCCGTTGCCGGGATTCAGAGCTTTGCGACAATCGCTCCGGTGGACAGGGTAACTGTGGGCATAGAAGTTTCAGTCCCGTTGCCGGGATTCAGAGCTTTGCGACACGGAACCCTGACCCCGGATCACCTCAACATCTACCGTTTCAGTCCCGTTGCCGAGATTCAGAGCTTTGCGACCAAGCCCGCGAAAGCCATCCACGCCGATATCAAATGTTTCAGTCCCGTTGCCGGGATTCAGAGCTTTGCGACTCCGATATTTTCCTTTGCAGCGGCTTGAACTTGCTGGTTTCAGTCCCGTTGCCGGGATTCAGAGCTTTGCGACAATTTGGCGGAGCTAACCCAAACATATACAATCTGGGGTTTCAGTCCCGTTGCCGGGATTCAGAGCTTTGCGACATCGGCCTTCATTGCACTTACCTCATAAATTGGATGTTTCAGTCCCGTTGCCGGGATTCAGAGCTTTGCGACTTCCCATTGCAACAGTCATACTTTTGCAATACTTTCGTTTCAGTCCCGTTGCCGGGATTCAGAGCTTTGCGACCCCGGGAATTAGAGCAAGCAAAGCAGGATTATCTCTCGCATGTTTCAGTCCCGTTGCCGGGATTCAGAGCTTTGCGACTACCGATCTTGAACGTTACCACTACGATTATTCTCTGTTTCAGTCCCGTTGCCGGGATTCAGAGCTTTGCGACTCAAGCTGGCTAACCCTGACGGCACTACGACCTGTCGTTTCAGTCCCGTTGCCGGGATTCAGAGCTTTGCGACTATCTTTGATTTAGGGCTTAAGCAGTTTTATAGAGTGTTTCAGTCCCGTTGCCGGGATTCAGAGCTTTGCGACCTGCTTTTGGTCGTGGGATTATCCGCGATATTTTCGTGTTTCAGTCCCGTTGCCGGGATTCAGAGCTTTGCGACCAATTTTAGAGGTGTCAGAGAAATGACAAACAAAATGTTTCAGTCCCGTTGCCGGGATTCAGAGCTTTGCGACCATTCCAGTTTCCCCCCGCTCAATCTCCTTATCAGTTGTTTCAGTCCCGTTGCCGGGATTCAGAGCTTTGCGACCTCCGTATGGAAGGGAGAATAGGAAGTCAGTATTCATGTTTCAGTCCCGTTGCCGGGATTCAGAGCTTTGCGACGATAGTCCGAACGATCGTCGAATGTCTCAGTACATGTTTCAGTCCCGTTGCCGGGATTCAGAGCTTTGCGACTCCCCTTCAGAGTTTTTCTTGGCAAGACCTACGATGTTTCAGTCCCGTTGCCGGGATTCAGAGCTTTGCGACTTGATCTGTTTCGACAGTCTCGCGCCAAACTTTAATGTTTCAGTCCCGTTGCCGGGATTCAGAGCTTTGCGACCCCGCCCTCTGTAAGCCAGATTTCGCAACCATTTCAGAAGCGATTTTGGCAAGGGTCTTGAGCGAAGTCAAATTAGCCACCCAAAATTGTAGATTCTGAAGCAGCGTGAATGACTTTAAAGTTCCAAAACTATTCATTTTTCAAGGTTCTGGCGATTTTGGCGAACCCCCCAGGGTTTTAGCCCCCGCTTCGGTTTGCCAAAAAATGTCTGCCTCATCATCATACAGCAGTCCTGAAGCTGAGCAGCAAAATGAATCAGAACACAAGCCCCATTCCACAGCCTCATCTCACAATCAAGCAGTCTTACAGGATAATCGCCGTATTCTGACGAGGTTTCTCTGACCCATAGGTCATCGTCCGCTTCACCGCTCCCGCATCTAGAACATAAATCCGGACGGAATCCTCATCTGGCTTAATCAACTTTTCAACTTGAGTTTGCAGCTTCGCAAACTGAACTGCCGTTAGAAAACATTCAAAAACGCTGTACTGCGTCCACTCCCCATAACCACAAAGCATCTTATGCAAACGAGTTCTCCGTTTATTCGCAGCCTTGCTATCCGGCAGGTCGTAGATAATCAGGTAGAAAAGGGTGCTCATCGCAGCATCAATGGCTT
Organism: Leptolyngbya sp. AS-A5; assembly: GCF_039962495.1. Lineage (NCBI taxonomy): Bacteria > Bacillati > Cyanobacteriota > Cyanophyceae > Leptolyngbyales > Leptolyngbyaceae > Leptolyngbya > Leptolyngbya sp. AS-A5. Next base: position 11,606 of record NZ_JAMPLL010000047.1, read on the forward strand.
GTAAGGAACACTCTCTTGCAGATGACGAGCCAGTAACCGAGCTTGTAGCTCGATCGCACGTCGATACGTGCAGCGATATTCAAACACCGGATGTTTGAATTCATCGCTCATCTTGCGCTCAAACGCCTGCAAAAACCGCTTTCGCCCTTCATCCGATAATCGATATGCTCCCAAACTTTCGGTGAAATCTTTGGACTGAATCTCCCGGTTGTTCAACACCGCCAGCACTACATTGTCCGCCACCAACGGTCGAAACTCCTCCATCAAATCCAGCACCAACGCAGGCTGACCATGATGAACTTCATGCAAATAGCCAATGTACGGATCTAACCCTGCAAGATGCGCCGCCGCCGTCACTTGGCCTCGCAATAAGCCATAGGCAAAGCTCAACAAGGAATTCACCGGATCAGTCGGCGGACGACGATTGCGGCCCTTAAACGACCACCCTTTGCCTAACATCGACTGCCACAGCGCGAAATATTCCCGTGCCGCCATGCCCTCAATACCTCGTGCTTTATCGATCGTCGTTTGAGCCTCCACCTGCTTCTTCCGTAGCTTCAAGGGATTGTCCGTCTGCCCATGTCGATACAGCACATGGTATTGATTGTGAATCTTGGCAGTGACGATCGCTTTGACCAACTCCAACCGCCGCACCGGGTCGAGATAGACCCCATACTGAGCCAAGCGCAACTGTCCATTGCGAGAATAGCTCGGCAGCGCACTGCCCAAATACTTACCAAAGCTCGACAGATAATGCACGGGCATTCCCAGTTCCAAAGCATACACAAACGCATCTCCTGTCACCTGAGGATTCCCCATCAGCACCACCTGTTCTACGGTCTGAGCAGGCACCGCTTTCTTCTGCCAACTGCCATTCTCTTGACGGAGCGACACCGTAAACGCCTCATGCGATTTACTCAACACTGCATCTGGCTGAGTCACATACAGAATAGACATAGATTGTTTCCTAAGCTTGCATCAACTGTTTGACTTCAAAAGGTAAGCAAATCCCTTGCAGACTACAGGCTTGGCATTTTTTCGCCTGATCGATCGGGGCTGGCATTGCTCCTTGATCTGCCGCACGCGCCGCCGCGATCGCAGCCTCAGTGATTTCTCTGAGTTGCGGCGTGAACATCACTTTCTGCCTGCGCCGATTGCCGTGATAAAAAATCTCACCGTGGCTCAGGTGTCGTCCCGTGCGCTCCTCTAGGCAAAGTGCTGCTCCACAAAGCTGAAAGTGGTCATTCAGGTGCTTTGCCATCTTGCCTTTCTTGTATTCGATCGGGATCAACTGCCCATCCCGCTCCTCAACCGCATCAATAATTCCAGAGATTCCAAGTCGGTCGCTCCAGACCCACTGCTGCTGATGAATCCGCGTATCGCCCTCCTGAATCACTGCTTCTTCATTGATATTGCAATGCAGATGCCGACCCAGAATGATATGTTCGTTGTCTTCCATTTCGCCCAGCACATACTCAAAGTAAAAGCGGCGCGGGCAATATTCCCAAGCATTTAGATACGCTAGGGGCAAATAGTCTTCTGTCATGATTTGAAACAGGAATTGTGGTAGAGCGGCTGCTATCGAACATCCTGAAAGCTCACAATCCTTGCCCAAGGAGCAACAAATTATGGATACTCAGTTAGTGTTGTCAGGATTTAGCGTGACGATCGCTGAACTAATCGCCTAGCCATCCCCATTCCCATCGGTGTTTTTCGTCCCACTCCTGAAAACAGAGCGAAATCTGCTAACGCATTGATTTGTTGAATCATTGTTGCTTCTACGTTGCCTAATATCTGAAACGTGACGTTTCCGACACATCCAATCAGCTTACTGCGACTGTCGATCGCAATCTCTGTCCGAATGTCAAAAAAGCTCGGATAGATCGGTTCCAAAATCGTTTCAGCGAAGGGAAGACCGCTGTAATGATTCCACCGCCGCAATAGACTGTTAAACACAAACTCTTTCGTTGGCAATGCACAATCATACTTGGTTTGGCGAAAGGTAGTAGGGGTATAAAATTGGAGATGAATCTGACGGTCTGCGTCTGAGGCTTGCTCAAAAAGTTGGGCGTAGGTCGAGAAACCTGCCCAAGGTTGGTTTACCTGGGATGTTCCCAAAACGCTAACGACCTGTAAATCAGATGCTCCCAACCGCCATGCTTTCGATGGACTCAGGCTCAACCAAAGGTGCATGAGTTTTCCAAACAGTGCATCATCTAATAACGAAATACGCCACCAGCAGGGTGTACCCGCTGGAATTGAGCGATCGTGCTGCCACTGTAGTAGATGGGTTTTCTGATTTCCTCTTCTACTGTATTCAACCTGTAAAGGACTGAGCGTAAACGCTTTCTCTGATTCTTGATGGTGTAAAACAGTGGCTAATTCTGGATCAATTGAGTGTACTAAATCCAAAAACAACGCATGGAGATGACGACCACCCAGATGGGCTTGAGAAATGGGCGATCGGGGTAGCAGATTGAGAACGAGACTGTAGGGCATAGATGATACCTATCGATAGGAAAGTTCTGGCTCATTACAGATTGGATTAAATCCACCCAAATATACGACTTGAGCCATCGATTTATCAGGAACAACCAGACCCCTTACACAGTCATGAGCGCCGTAGTAAGACTTATTATTGACATTCAACTGCATTGTCTTTAACTCAATGATACTGATATCGTTGTAACCAGCTTCGTAACTCCGAACGACAACAGGTGTGTCTGGATCAAATTGGGAGAGGGCTTTAATTAGTTCTACAATCGTCATAAATTTCCGCCAATTAGAAAATTAGAAAGTCGTCATTGTCGGGCAATTTTAGCTTTACCCCATACATTGCTAGGGCTAGAATGCCTGCCAACCCGGGTATAAAAGCGTATTCTGCTTCAAAATCATTACCACTGACAACAATTGGGTAAGGGATAATCCTTTCTTTGAGTAGCTTGTAGTAAGCTGGAGCATTTGCTACTGGGCAAATGATAACGCCCGAGGTCAAGTCCTTCTCTAACTTTTTGATTAAGGTCGTTGGAGTGATCGCGTTGTCTCTCCTGCGTTCAATTCGGCAGTTATCAAAAGCTTTGAGCTTATTCATCTGAGTTGCAAAGAAATCTAAGCGAGTTCCTCGATAACGCAGATGAAAGCTGATGTGATATGGCGGATCAGCACGACTAGAAAGCCGAATAATTTCTCCATCGGACACGAATTCGTAGTAACGAAGTAAATGGATTGGATCAACGAATGTTTCTTCTGACAGGTCTAAGATATAACCTTCAGGATCTTGGATATTTAAGCTCTCGAATAAGCTAGAACGAAATCCAAAGAGAGGGGCATAACTCGCGCTGTAGTATTTACAAAATGCCTTCAACGCTTCAGCCGCTGCGGCATCTTCCTTAAAAACTTTCTCGTAATCTGATAATGCCGTTCGCTTTGCCTGTAAGTCTTCCCAGTCTTCAGGGCACTCAGCTTTTAGGAAGGCTGTAATAATAGCCCACCTTGATTTACCTTTGATAAACTTCAATGGATCATCTGCAATATCCTGCTTTTTCGAGGTAGCAATTTTCTCTGCTGCCCGTAAAGCTCTCATACGTCCCTGATAGTAAGACCAGTTACCCTTTCCGCCTAAAGTTACCTGTATGGTACTGTAGAGCTTTGGAATAAGTTCACTTTCCGCTAATCCATCCATCAACTCTTCAAGTTCTAGTAAAGGACGAGCGATTTCTAAGAATGCTTCTGATTGCCAATAAATTCCCAAAAATGGTCTTTCAAGGCTGTCTAACTCTAGTAATTTCTGTTCTAGGGCATTCCGTCCGCCGGGGCAATCTAATAAGCCTAATCCTTCCTCCCAAGCTTTCTCTGGAAGGTAAGCGATCGCTTCCGAGGGTAAATCAGTTTGTTGTCTTCCCAGAACTCGACCAACTCTACCTAATCTTTGCCAGAAAGCAGCACGATCGCGACATGAGAAAATTAGCCAATCCAGCGTTTGCCTTTGAGGGGATGGATTACGCTCAAAATTGAATCCTACATCGACTGTGCTAGTAGCGAGGATAATTTGACACTGCATTGCTCGCTGACGGTCTGCTAATGGGGCAGGGCCAGTGATACGTCCAACTTTGTCAGTCAAGCCCTTTCTTTGCAATAACTTAGAGAGCCGATTAATGTGATCCAAAGAATCGAGAATGACAGCTCCGTAGTGATTAGGCTGCATCTGAATGCGTCTCACAACTTCATCAGTTAGTTCTGCCAATAACTGATCACGATCAAGCTGAGGACGTAACTCCAAATTGACAACAGATTGAGAGGGAAGTAGACAAATGTTGCTACTTTCTCCATTGATGTATGCAATGTTCACACCACGCTTTTCTAAGCTAGATAATGCCTCTTGACAAGCAGGCTCAGGAGTTGCTGTGAGCAATACAACTCGACGACCCGCTTTAAAGAAGCCAAACTCATGAGAAAGAGCCAGATAAAACAATAAACCTACTAACTGCTTCGCATCATACAGATGAAACTCATCAAAGATAACAGTTCCAAACTGACTGTAGAACTGACTGGCAATATTGACTCGATCGAGTTGTTTATAAGCGAAGAAAGTCGCGTAATAGAAAATATCCGGATTAGTGACTAATAAGACCGGTCGATTTGCCCCTACCGATGGAAAAAGAGTGGCAGGATTTCGCAAAAGATTGTAAATCTTTTCTCCAGGACGTGAAACAACTTTACTGCTGTCCCAAGTGCGTACTTCTTTCGCAGAAGCCGCAATTACAAAGTGTTTCAATCCTGCTTGTTGAACAAATTGTTCAGCGGCTTCTTTTTGTTGATCAACCAGTGCATTCGTTGGCGCAATGTAGATTGCATTTTGGTTCCGATTAGGTTCACGCAACAAAACTGTGAATGCTGCTTTCGTCTTTCCTGTTCCAGTTGGTGCTAAATCCAGAATAATATCGTAGTCTTTAGCCTTCCTGAAAACATCAACCTGATGTTGTAAAGCTTTCCCCATAAAGGAAAGTTCAGAGGGCAAATCTACACATGCAGCAATACTTTTAGCTTCAAGCGCGATCTTCAACTTTTCATGAACCATTTTGATTGCGACCTCCACAAAACTGTAGATTGGCTGGCACAATTAAGTCACCTGCTTGCCAAGCTTCACCCCGAAAACGAAGATTTTTCAACAACGAGACGGGTGGAATCGAAATTAAATCAAATGAAATAAGTCCAAGATTGGAAGGCAAATCTGCTGAATTAATTAGTGCTTGGCTAATGTACTCTCCTTCTGGTAGTCGCTTCAGTTGAGTATGCTTGAGTACCGACAGCTTAATCTTGCTTCTAAACTTCCCAATCCGAAAATAGTCAGGTAACTCTCGATCTCCAAAGACCAAAGTGCGAAAGCGATTTCCACGCTCAATCATTCGGAATCTACCAGTTTGGGGAAAGTTACTTGCCCGAAATGAAGGGGGTCTGGCATTAGGGTTCTTCTGTTTAAGCTGTCGATCAAGTGGAACATCTTCACGAGCGATTGCTACCCGATTATTCGTCATAGAGTACCAGTAGGCATCTGATAAGGCGTTGAACCGCTCAAACCGAAATGTGACTCGTCCCTCTAGGGGCCAAGCAGGAAGAATGTAGCAGTTTTGGGCGATTGGTACTAAATCCTCCACATACGTTGGCTTGCCTGTTGCCTTTCCTGTCAGTCGATAGGGAGAACTGACCCAATCTAAAGCATAGGCAAGGGCATAATTACCGATTACGCCTTCTGTATAGTAGCAGTCGGAAACTTCTCTGGATGCAAAAAACACAGGTTCAGCACACCAGAGTTCAACTAAACGCACCTGCTGAAAGTCCGAGATTTTAACTTCCTGACTGTCTAGCAGGTTAAGTTGCTGAGCCATAGTAATTTAGCTCCCTGTTTCAACAGCATCAGGTTTTTTGTTTTTGCTTTTCGTCTTTTTAGTGTCTGTTGCTGGTACTTGGCGGAATGTTTCGTAAGACTGGTTTAACCTCTTTAGGAATGTTTCCTGCTCATCCAATGACCAATGGCGATCGACATCAACAATCAGAGCTTCTACTTCATCTTTAGACAGCTTCACAGCAACGCCTCGTCTAGTTGCCCAGTTTTCAATAACCTGTTCAACAGTAGTAGTTAGTGCCTCACGTTTGAGTGGATGCTCCAGTAATTCCTCACGAGTTCTCATAACATCATGCACAGTCTGGATTAATTCCAATGAACTCGGTAGTTCTGCAATTCCACCAAACACGCCAAGAATCTGATTCTCCATACGTCCCACTCGACTGGAAATAGCCCCATATCGACTGGTTAGAAGGATATTACCAAGCACATACCGCAACTCATCAGCAGTGACATCTTTGAGCGTAACTACATCAAGGAAATGAACACCAGGCTTGATGTACTCGCTCGTGTTTAGAGAGGTTGATGCCTTCTCTGTGTCATCATCTCGCCGTAGCCGCATGGTTCCATTTTCGTATACACCGTTAATAGTGCGATCGCCCAGTAAATCATTTGCAGGTAGCAAGCTAAACGCATCTTCTGTCCAAATTCGGCTTTTTTGTGCACCACCGCCCCCGGCTGCAAAACCGTAGAGAAAACAATCGATACACATCTCACAGGGGGCATTTGTATTGAGTGAACAAACTGATTCATCCTCTTTCTTCTTGTAGAGAAGCTCATAAGCTCGAAGAAATTCACGTCCCCGACGACGTTCAGGCGCAATTTGCTTCCGCTTCGTCATCACCAACCGCTCAACGACGCGATCATCGGTTAAACCTGCCTGAACAAATTCCCGACACATCGGTTCGCCAGTGCCTTCAGTGCGAAAAATTGTTTCCGAGAGCGTTGTTCTAAGGACAACTAAACCAATGACTCGACTTTTCGGGAAGTTTTCATAAGCTGGAGCAAGAAAAGGGGCTAAGGTTTCAATTGACATTGTGAATTCTCCTATACCGTTGCTTGAGTGGATTCTGAGGTTTTGTTCGCTTCTGCTTTCGCTTTTTCTGCCTCTCTCTTCGCTTTTACTTCCTGATACGCTTCGTGCCAGAAAAATAAGTACGCAGCTTCTAAATCTTCCCGATCGCTCAAAAGCTTTTCAGGACGAGCATGATAAACATCCTCATACAGCTTTCGCAGAACACTGTAGTAATGCTTAATCTGTTCTAATTTTGTTTCACCAACTCTATGCTCTCGAATACGATCAAGGCGAGTATGGTATTTCTGGCTTAGAGCCGCAAAAACGAAGTCTAGATCCATATGAGGTTTAATGGATCGAATAGAGGTCAGAAATGCTGTGAAAGGTTCTGTGATTGCAGTCCGTTTAAAGGAGCTACCACGCAAACTGGCTTCAGCCGCAATTTGGGCAGCTTCTTTCAAACATTTTGTTAGTTCTTTATTTTCATTGGGCATAAGGTTCTCCAGCAGGTGATTGAGCGGTTCGCGAATTCGCTTCCAAAAGGTTTCAAAATTAGGATCATCCTGTTCACGTAAAATCCATCGCAGTAAAACATAGTAAAGACTGAAAGGTTTAGATGTCGCACGGGCTAGGTCATATAGACAATCATCAAACTTCTGAAGACTCGACACAATCTGAACCAGATTACCTAACCAGCGGAGGCGATCGCGCGCAATGATCGATTCTTCACGGCTGTACTGCCCATACCCTAGTAAGTTTGCGAATGCTGTTGGAATACCCTCAACTCTTCCATAAAACTCAGTCGATGGTTCAATCTGTAAACTTGAACTTAGAACAAACGGAAAACCAAATTCAAGTGAGAGGGAAAGTTCTAGAGCCAATCTTAGTGATTTTAGGAGCGCAACTGAAGCATTAGCATCTCCCCAAATCAGAGGTAATGTAACTGTTGCGTGGGTGAATTCGGGACGTTTTGGAAAGGCAAATCCAATAACCTTATCTGATTTGAACTCAACCAAATTGTCTCTGTACAACTTAATTACATCTACTGAAACCGTCCCTCCCTCAGCATTAGTAGATGCAAGCTCCTTTAAACACTCTCGCCAAATCCTCAATAGTTCAGGGCAGGAGCCTTCTGGTAAAGCTAAATGTAAATAAAAAGGTGGCTCCTTTTTAACAGCAGGGAAATTAGCACCGATCGCTAATAGTTGATATGCTAGTAATGTTGTTGGTTCTGCTTGGCGTTTAGGATCACCACCCATCCCTCCAGGTAAGCGATTAGAAAAGACCTGCACTTTTGTCCCGATCGGCATTGATGAAACATCGTCTGCCCCTCTGGTAGTAACACCGAGAGAACAGCGTCGCCTTGGATTAGCATTCGTATAAGCCTCTAATTCATTGAAGCCATCAAAACAATTTGTAATCGGGAGATTCAGTGTTTTAGCAACAAGACCAATTAATTCTTCTGGTGCTTCTTCAGATATCTCAGATTCCTCAAAGGCATCTGTGCTCCCGTTCCCAGTTCTTCTCAGATCTAAAGATTCAATTAAAGCCGTTTGGATGCTCTGCATACCTCCTATAGCTGCTTTTGCAGCAAACAGAGATCTGCCATATTGGGGGTTCAATGGTTCTAGAAGTAACCGTTGTTGTTCGGTTAGCCCAACATGAATCGCTATTTTATCCCATGCTTCTTTAGTTGATACTGAGGCTTGTCGATAACTTAAGTAAGCAGCTTTTAATCCTTCAGCGATCGCGAATTCTTCCGCATTACTTACAGGTAGTAAGCCGACAGATGTAGCAGTAGCGATCGCCTCCTCTGTAACTTCACTACTCCACTTATTCACATCACTTTGAACCTTATCTGCCTTAAAATCTGCTTTCTTCTTCTCTAATCGAGCAAAGACGACTTTTAAGATTTCCGCAGAATCATGCTGCACAGCGTGCGTTAAAATCTTAATCCCGTCTTTTGTAGGCTTTACAAGTTGATCAATATTACTACCAAAAACGCTGTCGATTTTTGCTTGCCACCGAGCAGCTATCTTTTTGGTCAAATTACCTTCAGGGAACTTCTCCCCTTCAAACAACGCACCGTCAGGAAAAATGGCTAATGGTGTTAATCCATGTTCTTTTAAGACTTCCTCTGATGCAGATAACAACAACGCTGTCATATATCCGCGATCTTCAGAAATACGGATTCTGTAAAGATTACTGGGACGATTCAACGCATGAACTAATTCAGCAGAAATCTTCCGAATTAAATCCTGCTCGTCAAGCTCAAGATCAAATAAGTCTGCGGCTCTTAAAATAGATGCCCAACGTTCAATTGCCGGATCTTCGGGTAGAAATCGAGTCCCATCGCTAACGTTGTGCCCAGAGTGACGTTCAATTAAACGTCTAGCCAGTTCGAGTTCGGCATCTCCGGGTACAAAACTATCTACTCCCGCTTTTTCCAGTTGTTCACGTAAAAACCCTTTGTTTCTGGCTAAGGTTTTTACGTTACGTTTAGCTTCGTCTAGCTTATTAAGATCATGAACGGCTGTTGCCGCTAGGATGACTGCCCGTTTATCATCAGGCACTCCCGCAATTCGACTGACCGTTAGAGCAAATTGGCAAGCAGAATCAAGATGCTCTGCCAGAGTTCTGCTCTGCCGGACTCCATGCTGCCGATGATGGGCATGAAGTATGTATAACTGGGGACGAATTTCACTAAAGTAACGTTCTTCAAGTGTTTTAGGAGGGCGGTTAAGCAATCTCATCACAGTTATCCTTGTTTAACTTTTCCTGCAACTAACATGCGGTACTCGAATTGATTACGATCGACCCTACGTTTCTCAATTTGATCGCCCCTTTGCTTCGCGATGTGAATCGTTGCCGAGAAGCGATGTCCTACTTCCTGCACCAGTTCTTCCGTTGAGTGCTAGTTGCCGTCTGATAGAACAAGCAGCAATTTCTCGATCGTCGTCATGACAATTTCGCCTCCATGCCTGACATAGACTTCCCAAAAAATACTCAAAACAGAGATAAACACTTACAACGACATACGACTTCATTAACCTCAAGGTTCCTTTACTTTTTGAGATACCTTGAAATAGTGTCCGTGAGAAGTTGCATAAGTGAATCATGGCATCGAAAATAGAAGATAGCAAGATTAAATACAGAAAAAGTGTCCGTATACTTTTATGAGTCGTAAAGGGCAGTCGATCACGTTATCGGTTTCTGAGCAGGATAAAAGGCAGCTTGAAGCCCTCGCTCTCGAATTTGGTTTGACCTGGGGCGATCGCCCCAATATTTCCAGGTTGGTAGAGGCGATCGCTCGTCGTCAGTTAACCGTCGCCCCCAATCATGATTGGACGAAGGAGCGAATTAATGCGTTAAATCGGGCAAGGACAGCATTGATTGATGCAGGAGAGGTACAAATGGCAGTGGCGATCGCCCAGCTTTTACTAGATCGCAGCGAACTAACCCTGCCATTGAGAACCGAACTAGATCAGTTCATTGCACGACCCGCGCTTCCCTGGCGGATTGAAATAGAACGGTACATACATCGGCAGCAGCCCTTTCAGTTGTCCTACCAAGATGCCGCAGAGCGCATCTGGAACTTTACGATTCGGTATGCGGAGATCGCAATTCATGAAGAACGACAGTATCTTGACTGCTGGTGTGAAGAAACAGAAGGAAATCGAGATTTACCTGAATTAGCGCATAATTGGTGCCTCAGACTCGATCGCATTACAGATGCAGCGATCGCTCCAGTATCAGGACAATGGCATCCTGATCTAGCGACCATTGCAGTTGAAATGCACCTTTTTTCAGGATTAGCCTTTGCCTATCGTAGTAAAACAGCGAAAGATGAAGTGAACGAGTGGATGACTGAACTGCCCCAAGTGCGGCGAGTGGTGCGACGGATCTCAAATTCATTTTGGTTTATTCGAGAAGTGTTACGGTATGGGCAAGATTGTGAAATCGTGTCGCCTGACAGTGTACGAGATCGCATGAAACGAGAAGTTCAAGGGTTGTATGCAAGATACAATGCGCTGCCTCAAAATCAAGGGTAGAAAAGCCGATCGCTTGAGGTATCGAGCTAACCCCTGATCAACTTAACCCAGCAAAGCAACGATCGCTTCCACAGTAAGCTTGGATGCCGTATTCCAGGGAGAACCACCCACGGTGCGCCGCCCGCCCCAACTGCCCGATTCTGGATCTTTAGCAAGTTCCGCTTGCGTCAGACGATCGAACACTCCCTGCGTAAAATCGAGGCTGTGCTGCTGTGGGTGCAGGGGAATGCTGCCCAGCGTGTATTGCATTCCGCCTGAGCGATGATCTCGAACCGTAATCGCTTCTGGACGGAGAAGAGCCGCCGACGCATCCCGCAACCGGGGAATCGCCTGGTAAAACGATCGCGGATCAATCCCCTGCCCGACGCTCGTTTGATCACAAACTGCAACTTCCCCCCGCTCGGTCTGGATAAACCGAATTCGCTGCTCATCGATCAGCATCTGAGTATCCGCTTCAATCTGCTGCCAATAATCCTCTGCCTCTCCAGATTCACCCGGATAGGGACAATCGCCCTTCGCAGCCTCGATCAACCACTCCGTCCCCCGCCGAAATGCCTCAGAAGAATAAGCTTGCCAATGATCCTCTGTCCACTCTTTGCGCTCCGGCGGTAATCCCAAATCTGCCGCTATCCCTTCGCTGGAATGCTTCAGTGCCACCACCGCTTTTGCCGCAAACTCCGCATACTGCTTTAACTCCTCTGGAACCATTAGATGATCGCAATCCCACGCGATCGCTTTGAGCTTAGCGATCGTCCCATCGGTCAGCACCGGACGCGGTAACTGCACCCAAGCCGCCGCGCAGCAAGCATCTGGATCAACCATTGTCGTGACAAAGCAAGGCGGCTGATGTGTGGATTGTTCCTCAATCAGCGATCGCTCCTTGGGTGCAGGAATTTCATCGATCTGCACATCGGCTCCGTTGGGGCGATGATGATCCCAGTGCAGATCACCTGGTTTCGCTTCCCAATCGGGGACAGTGCCATCAACCATGATGATTTGATAATCAGTAGGGATGCGATCGGCTTGAGTCGTGACGAGATACATAGGACAGCAATAGCAGAGGGTTGGCTTAAGATTAGAGGACAGGGCAGTCAGAGACACCAATCTTTCAGAGGAAACGGGGATGGTCGTGCAGATTCCGATTCAACGAATTCAGGTCGTATTGTCAGGTTAACCGGAACGTAGAATAATCGTACTAGTTCAACTTTAAGAACGACTGCTTGCCCATGTACTCCCGTCATCGCTTCCCTGGTGAAATTATTAGCTACTGCGTTTGGCTGTATTACACCTTTCCGTTGAGCTACCGGGACATTGAGAAAATGATGCTGTATCGCGGCATTGAAGTCA
>NZ_JAMPLL010000048.1:0-23898 GCF_039962495.1 Leptolyngbya sp. AS-A5
GGACACACCCGTGATTTAGTCCTGCTGTCTGCTACACCCCATCAGGGCGACCATTTTCGCTTTTGGATGCTGATTCAGATTCTCAATTCCACGCTGTTCAGAAATCCAGATGACATGATTGAAAATCGGCATCGCCTCAATGAGGTGATGTTTCGCCGTACCAAAGCAGAAGCCTGTAAGCCCGATGGTTCTCCCTTATTTGCCCGACGACAGGTTAAGACTGAATCCTTCACTATGTCGGATGCTGAACGAGCCTTCTACCGTGAACTCCGGGAATACCTGGAAGACGGTTTTGCCCTGGCGAAAAAACAAGGAAATCAGGGACGGGCACTGGGATTCATTATGGCAATTTTCCAAAAGATTGCGGCTTCCAGCTTTGCGGCTGTTCGAAGTACCCTACAACGTCGCCTATTGATGCTGACGGTCTATGAAGCAGTTCTACGCGATCAGGAAAAAGACATTGATAAGCGGGAGACCCTTCTTGATGAAGCTCGCCAAGTCATCAAGCAAGAGTATGGATTCAAAGATGATCCCGTTGGTCGGGGTGAGGTTGATCGGATGCTGGCCGACTTGAAGCTAATGATCGTCAAGAAAATTGACGATGGAGAATTAGAGCTTGGTTCAGACTCCTATGCCAGTGAGCTTGATGCTGCGAACGCTGAGTCAGCTGCCACAACCTTCGTTAAGCTAGCTCTGCCAGAAGAACGTGATCGCATTCGTTCATTGCTGAAATTCTTTCCAGAACACTGTGAAACCAAAGTTGAAAAGCTGCTCAACGCTCTAGGGGCACTATGGAAGAAAGACCCCAATGAAAAGATCGTTATTTTTGCTACTTATCTTGGCACTGTTGATTTACTGTCACGAGAAATAGAAGCTAAATACCCTGGGCAGGGTGTAGCTGTTTTAAGAGGTGGTGATCACGGCTCAAAACTTGCAGCAGAACGAAAATTTAGGCTAAAAAGCGGTCCCAAGGTTTTAGTTTGCACCGCAGCTGGTCGTGAGGGAATTAACTTGCAGTTTGCCCGAATCCTCTTCAACTTTGACTTGCCGTGGAACCCAATGGATATTGAACAGCGGATCGGGCGGATTCATCGATATGGTCAGAACCACACAGCACAGGTTTACAACCTTGTCCTGTCTGACACGATTGAAGGGCAAATCTTCCTTCTACTGGATACCAAGCTCAAAGAAATTGCTAAAGCTGTCGGCAAAGTTGACGAAAACGGCAATGTCGTGGAGAATTTTCGCTCTCAAATTCTGGGACAACTCTCTGAACGACTGAACTATGAACGACTTTACCAGGATGCGCTTTCCGATCCAGATTTGAAACGAACAACGCATGAACTTGCAGATGCTTTGTCAAACGCGGCAGAAGCTCGTAAGGTTGTCTTCGATTTATTTCAGGCCTTGGAAGATTTTAACTTGGAGGACTACAAGCCCTTTGCTGACGTAAGTGCCAGTATGGATCGCTTGATTCGATTTTTGTCTGCTGCACTCGAAGAAAAGAAACAAACCATTGTGCGGATTCGCAATGACATCTACGAGCTACGCAATGAGCTAGGAGAGAAAGTTTTACGCTTCACAACCAATCGTGAAGTCGCTCGCGAACAGGACGGTTTAGACCTGATGGGGCTAGACCACCCCGTTATGCAAAGCGCGATTGAGAGATGGCAAAATGTAGTTCCAGAGGAATTGGGAGCTTCTGTAATCGGGGATGATGAGGTAGCGGCTGTACTAACTTGGTGGCTAGTTGAACTGTTGGGACAGAATGGCGAACAACGGTTTTTACTAAAATCTTTAGCTGTTAATCCAAATGGTAAACGTTTACCTGCCGTCGAGCGTAAGGGTGCTGACATCCTGCTACAGGCTCCTACGCTTCCTTTCCTCAAACTGTCAGAACGTCAGCGCCTGCTTCAGGACTATCTTGAGCCGATGTTGAATCGAGAGTTACAGCATCATGGGCTAACGGAAACACAGGGGGCTTTTTCCACTCAACTGATTAGTTGGGTTGAGGTACAGGGGAAGCAGGTGTTACGAGTCAATGAGAACTCATCAGAATATTCCACAGACCTAACCTTTGGGCAAGCCATTCTCAGAGCCAGGAAAGAGAAAGGATTAAACCAACGCGAGTTGGCTGATGCTGTTGAACTCAATTTCACCTACCTCTCTAAGTTGGAGAATGATAAGGCGGAGTATTCACCCAAAGAGGAAGCAATTCGGGCGATCGCTCGAATTTTAGACTTGAATGAAGAGGAACTTATCTACCTGGCTGGTCGTATTCCTCAAAGCGAAGAAGAGTTTATCAAGCGCAACTACGACAAGATCCCTGCTCTCTTTCGCCGACTTCAGGAAGACCCAGACTTTGCCGAGCAGATTTTTGATGCCGCTCAATCTGCTACTAAGGATGATGAATAGCGATTCGCGCTTCTGCTGATGAGTATGAGCGTGCTGAGGATCTGTTTGAGGAAGATAACGACGAAGGATCGATCGGTTACAGTGGAATCAACGTGAACCCTAACCGTCCTGGCTGAATTTGAGTTGGCTTGTGTCTTCCCTCATTTTCTCAGTGCTGCTATCCGATGTAATGGCTCACATTGGTAATATCCCGGTGTCCACTAATTTGCGCGATTTCGTGAGGTGCATAGCCTTGCTGGTGTAGATTCGTGATGCCACTGCGACGAAACGAATGCGTAGATGCGCCATCAATGCCAACTAGATTGCAAGCTTCTCTCAAAATCTCATCCGCCATTCGTGCCGTTAGATGCCCGGTCTTGCTGCCACGACGACCAGGGAACAAGTAAGGAGAATTGATCGAGCCGCGCTCTTTCAGCCAGTCATCCAGAAATGGCTTCAGATTCACATCGATCGCAATCTGGCGCGTTGCCCCCTTTCCCTTCGTTGTCGCCTTGCGGAACGTAATCACCCCGTTCTGAACGTCACTGATCTGCAACTGAACACACTCACTAATCCGGCAAGTCGTGAAATAGCAGATCGCAAACAGGCAGAGATCGCGGTTTGTTTGCAATCCCTCTGTAAAGATCTGACTTAACTCCTCAGCGGTGAGAATCTTCGCCTTACCGTGGCGATTCACCTTTCTCGCCATCTGCGGCTGAAATGTTAGATTGAAATTCATTTGTTCTACCCAACCATCTCCCCCATCCTACTTCCGAAAATACTATTTTCGGAAGTAAGGCGCTCAAAGCCCCGATTTTTCGTGAGTCTAGCCGGATGCCTCGCGACGAGCGAGGCATACTTTAGCGCTGCTTATCAATTGAAAGCGCTGAAAGATGCATTCCATCGTACTCATGTCGCGATTGATAAGCTTGCTTTATAGGCAGATCGATTTTGACGCACAGTGGCAAGATTTAAGTGATTACGCAATTAAATATTTACGTAATCAAGTAGTTAAGTATTCAACAAAACAGCTTGAATTAATTACGTATTTACTTGCTTACGTAATTAATACCTATAAAAAACTCTGTCAAGTTGGCTAACAGAGGTAGAATCTTTATACTTACTTGATTACGTAATTACTTATGATTATCGCCTTTTCTAATCAAAAAGGAGGGGCAGGCAAAACAACCCTAGCGATTCATCTTGCTCATGCAATCGCACTAGCCAAAAAGCGAGTGTTGCTCGTCGATTGTGATCCGCAAGGATCAGCGAGTGGATGGGCAGCCGCACGAGAAGACTCTTCCCCATTTCCAGTCGTGCAAATGGCGCGTGAAACACTCCATCGCGATTTGCCTGCGATCTCTAAAGATTACGCTCATTGTGTAATCGATACACCGCCCCGCGTTTCAGCACTGACTCGTAGTGCAATTCTCGCAAGCGATTTGGTGCTGATTCCGGTTCAACCGAGTTCCTATGATATCTGGGCAGCGAGCGAGACGGTTCAACTGGTGCAAGAAGCCCAACAATTTAAGCCAGAGATCAAAGCAGCATTCTGCATTAATCGACGGATTACCGGAACTGCGATCGGGCGTGAGATTGAGTCAGCGCTTTCAGAAATGTCTTTTCCAGTTCTCAAGACTGCGATCGCTCAACGAGTCGCATTCGCAGAATCATCGGCAGGATATACAGTTCTGGAAACTGAACCAAGTAGCGCAGCGGCGAAAGATATTAAGCAATTGAGCAAAGACATTTTGAAATACTTGGAGATGAAATCTTGGTAAAAAAGAGAATTGCACCTAAGCCAGCCCCAAAACCACTACCACCGGAAGCAGACCAGTGGGCGAGGGAAATTGGCATTGATCCAGAGATTCAACCGCCTGCACCGGAGCCAAAGCAGCAGGAGGAATCAGAAGAGAAGTCGAAACCCTTTCCACATCGAGTGAGCTTTGATATGGATACAGACCAGTACAACAGGCTCGATTTTGCTAGCTTCAAAAGTAAGCGATCTAAAAACAAGATTCTGCGTGAGGCACTAGAGAATTGGCTAAAAGATAAGGGTTACTGAATTACGTAATCAAGTAGTTGTGTAATTACATAACTACTTGATTACGTAATCGCTCAATTCTCTTATTCTAGGAAGGGTTCTTCTAAAATTTGGTCAATATCCTGCCTACCAGACAACACCCGCAGAATCTCAATTTGCTCTGCCCGAATCCGGTACACCACAACATAAGCCGTTCTGCCAATTTTAGATGTCACCAGTTCACGAGTTCCGAATACTCGTCCTGGCTTCCCTAAACTTGGCATCTTTGATAATTGATTGATTAGTTCCACAAGTTGTCGCCCGACGCGCTGGGCAGCATTAGGATCGTGGTCGGCAATATGAGCGCAAATTTCTGCAAGGTCCCAAGCTGCTAAGAATCTTGCTCCGACGCTGCTAGGCGATAACGACATTACAGCCGTAAGCAATTACGAGCGGTTTGATATCAAACCAGGTTCCCTGACTAAAAATCAACGCTTGATGAAGAAAAATACATTCTGTTTTAATCCTTCGATGAGGAATCGGTAAGCTATATAGAGACTCATAAGGGTAGCGATAAAATCAACACCATTATTCAATTTACAAACACTCTCGACAACATCTAGAAAAGCAGTTTCAGTGCACTCTCTAAAGAAGGGTATAAACATTAGAACAAACGTTAATATGAATTTTGACACAATCAGCATAAATATGAAGAATGATGTACAGACAAATACCTTGTAAAGCTTAGAATCAGTTACATCTGACATAGTAATAACTCCGATGTGCTACGTAGTGATCGTTAAAAACAACTATTCTTACGTAAAGATAGATATAAATCCGGATCGTCTGCTAAGTGCTGAAACACTCGCTCCCACACGCCAGTTTTTGACCAGTGACTGAAGCGCGTATGCACTACCCGAAAATCGCCAAACCGACCAGATAGGTCACGCCATGGAATACCCGCACGGTAGCGATTATGCCGCGTCAATTATTTTTGGGCTTCGCGTCAATTAGAACGAATGCTCAAACCCTTGCAAATGCACAGCGATCGCATCTCAGTATAATTGGGTTCTTGCACTCTTTTGATATTGCTGGCGAAACATTGCTTAATACTCAAACTCCTTGAAATCTCATTGTCGATCAGCCTCAAACAGTTATGTTCTGTAATTTGATCAACGGCAGAATCAGGGTTGCAGAGGTAAAGAAAAGTTTCGCCAGCAATATCAAGAATAACAAAGAGCCCACTTCAGTTGAAAAAATTATGTTTTTTCATTTCAGTAATTATTCGCTCCGAAGGAGGACGGGAATGTGAGCTTTTCTTCTATCTAACAGAATTGTGCAGATGACACATGTTAAACACTTCGTAGCAAGTTTGAAGCTAACTAGAAGTTCTTCAGGAGATTGAGCAGTGTTCCAAAAAGGAAATGGCAACAAAAAAGTTAAGATTGGTAAAGGTAATTATATAGAAGGAGATAGTGCAGGTAGAGACATCAACAAGAACAAAAATTTTCGCTTTTCTCTTTCCTTCCTTGCGGTCGCTGCTTTAGCTGTGGGCGGAGTCTCTACAATAGCTGTCAAAACAAATTGGTTTCAATTCAATATTCAAAATCAAAGCAATCAAACAGGAAAAACAACTGTTGCTCCTAGTCCTGAAACAACTTCATCTGGAGCGGCTATTTCAAACACCCTGAGTACACCTACCCCAACCCCAGCTACCTATCAGCCTGATCCTCCATACTCTGGTCTAAATGATGTGCAGTTTCCATGTGGAAAATCAACAGACATTTCAGGTATTGAAGTAATTGCTGATTGCCCAACAGAAGATGCAAATAAAGATGATAAGCCGGATCGAAGTTATGCTTTGCTCTACTTCACTAACAAGGCTAAATACTCACGAAGTCTAACTTTTAAGGGAGCTCCTTATCCAGTTACTGGTAATCCAGACTTCAAGATACTTATTCAAAGTTTAGGGCTCTCTAAGATTAAAGTGCCTATCTACCGTTTTGGTGGATGGTATTCATTTTCTGGCGATTTCACAGGAACTAGTACAGTCACTCTACGACCTGGGCAGTCATTTGCTGCTCTAAGGTATAACCTTGACTCCTTTATTTCGGGATTTACTCTGAGTGTCGGTGCAGGTAAACCTCTCCTAAAGATTAAGGAGTCAACTATCATATCCCTTCCATATGGGCAGGTTCGGTATGATGCTCCTTCTAAATCTGCCTATGGACTTTTTGCAACAATGGCTTGCCTGGATACATGCCTTATTGAGCTAAGCAACGAGTCATCCTCACGAAGAGCTTTTTTAATACGGGCGATGCAATCGGAACTTCAGTGGACCTTCATTGCTGAATCCTCAGGGCGAGGTGGGATGGGAAATCTTCCCCTTCTAAATCTTAGACAACCGTATGAAGTAACCTACGTAATACCTGAGTAAAGAGAGAGGGCTTTTGACGCGCCTTAATATGTCGTGTCCTGTGCTTAACGGACTTGTATGGGAGAGTGCGGTAGACCAATATGGACTGGGTTGAAAAGACCGTGTAAGAGCCTGTATTAAGTGACAGCGACAGGCTCTTGCACTCTTTTGGTGAAGTTAGCAATTCAAGCAGGCTGAGACCTAGAATTTACGTTAGGCAAATTTGCACTCACATCCATTTTCACCAAAAGAGTGCAAGAGCCTATAATTGTCGCGAACCCGATTTGTAATTGACGCCGCATACCCACTGGTTTTTTGATCATTCAGAAGGAGGGGAGATCCATCCCCATTTATCCGATCACGCTTCGCTTGCCGCTGCTCTAGAACGTCGCTTGCTTCTTGCCAACAAAGGAGCTTCAATCGATACACTTTTAGCTTTTCTCCCTCATGTCCCGGCATCGCTCTCGACCAACGGAACTCTACCTTCACCCCTAGTTGCGACAGCAGCTATGAACAACTTGCATGTCCCTCATGTCCTTCGCGATCGTTAGGTTGAGAGCTTGCTTAATCTAGGCAGCTGTGTCCCTGGCTTTGCAAGCATAGGAGTAGAGGCCATACTTTGTCCATTCCTTCTCCAGCTCCAAAAACTTTGTTAATCCTAGCCGCTCTCGTAGTGCTCGACGTAGCTCAGCACTGGAGATATCTCATAGGCACAGAGATTGCCGTACTTAATTTTGAATATACACAGTTAAGTTGATAATGCTCCGTGCGAATTACCTGCTGACCCGCTGCAAGAGCGTTAGAAAGAATCTCTTGCAGTTCTTCTAATCTGGTCTACAATGCACCAAACGAAATACGCGCAGCCCTAAATTGTTTCGCTATGAGCATTTAGATAAGGATCCTTACGAATCTGTTCCTAAATGTCCCGGCCGAGAGGCTAGCAGTGTCGTCTCGTTGCACTACTTCAATACCAGGTTGCCCGATGCAAAGGCCCTGTTTCTTAAGGAACAGGGCCTTTTGTCGTTTTTGCCCAATTGCGGCAATTTTGCCACTCCCCTAACTTTCGTTCTGAAACAGGAGAAACCTCATGCCCCGTAGTCGAACTCAGTCCCAACAGACTCACAAACTCAACCCGAAACAGGGATGCAAACGACAAAAATCGATGCGAGGCATTCCCGACAATCCGTACGGTGAGGTGAAGCGGAACGTCAGCTTGAGCCTGACTCCAACAGCACTCACTGGGCTCGATCAACTGAGCCAAGCGCGTCAGCTTTCTCGCAGTGAACTGATTGAGCGACTTGGGCAAGGACTCTTTGCATTAGTCGAAGTACCGAAAGAAGATTCCATCATTCCTTTGATGAATTGTAATTCTCTAAATCAATAGAGTTTGATTTTCCTTCAAATGCCCGAACTACTCTCAACTTAGGTTATGCACATTTGCTAGTTATTCAGGAGACATAAAATGAACTGTCATTTCACCAACTTTCAATCACTAATAAAAGAGATACAAAGCCATTTTAGCTTTTATTTAAGGCCTTCTATTTATCGCAATACCTTCAATTATTTATTAAAAATTCTTCAGCTTGAGATACTTGCAATTCTCACACAGAGCCAATTTCGACCCATAAAGCTATTAAAAGTATTTCAGAATGGAAAATGTTAGCTTCCACATATAATCGCTAAATTTCTAATAAAAGATGCTGAGGTATGAGTCCAATTGCAAATCCCTAAACTGCCAGAATTCAGCCTTTTTAGCTGATGCACAAGAGCTAAGTTTCTAACTTTCAAACTGCCATTACCCTAGGAAGGTTTTATTATGACGACTGCTGACAAAGAACTCACCTTACTGAAGATTTATCGCCTGTATTTAGCGTTCATTCAGGCAACAAATTCTAAGCAAAAAGCACAGAGAATTTTGAATGAATTTCAATCGGTTCTCCTGCGCGTAATTGTGCCTCAACTGGGCTTTGAGCGAGCAAATCCACAAAAGAAGATGACAGCGCCTGAAACGGCTGCGGCAGTTCAATTCCTAGATACGCTGCCAGTTCACTCGATCTTCCAGTTCCGCGAAGCCTTACAGCAAGGATTTGAGCTGCTAGAATCTCCTGCATCGAGCCAAAATACTTATGGGGCAAGAGCCGAGAAATTTTTAGCTTGGGCAGAACAACAAGACTGGTATCCGAATGCTCGGCGGGAGCGCATCAAGGATCAGTGCTGCCCGCCCATAATCCGCAGGCAGGGGTCTGCCCATAACCTCAGATTGAGCCAACGGACTGGAAAGTACCGGAAGTATGCTCTGAAGCTGAAGGACATGCCCGCCCAACTTCGGCGTGAATGTGAAGACTTGATTGCCTTTATGACAGCACCTCACTACCCAGGTCGAACCATTCAACCCCTTGCGCCTTCCTCTGCCGAAACGTATTTAAAAGAGATTGAGCGCTGGCTAGGCTACTTGCTCCACCATGCTGATCCTCTAGTTCCGCTCGAGGATCTCAGCCTCAGTTCCCTTATCCCCTATCGATCTGCAACAGAACTTGAGGAACTTTCGCCCAAACAACAGTCCCAGGTGTGGAAAGAAGCGCGAAACAAGCTAGAAGCGTTAATCTGTCACCACTTTCAGTTTCTAATTGATTTTTCGGAATCTCACAGTCCCTCCACCCGTGCGAATCGATTGACAACGTTGATTATGGTGCTAAAGCGTCTGTACTGCCAGGAGGTGGAAACAGAGAAAGAGTATCGCAATCATCCGTTATACAAACTGCTCGAGCGATATTTAAGCGATGCCTTAGAACAAAAACGGGAGTGGCAGAACAACCGTAACCGCACCAGCGATGAGACAAAGAAATTTCCTGAACCTGCCCCGGGTCAAACGCTCTTGGATGCTGTGCTCAAACAGATTCTCGAGCCATTGCACTTAGAATGCCGTCCCCGCGATCAGTGGGGGCAATTCCGAGTGCCAACAGGCATTGCCAGTAGTCAACAGCACTTTCTGCAATGGGCGTTGATGTCGTTATTCCCAGCCAGGCGGCAAGAAGAGCATCGAACGTTGAAACTTGCCTTGAGCTGTCTGATTGACCGACCCGCAGACCTGCCGCCAGATGGGTGGATTCTACCATTGCCCCCGAATTCAGAGCGAGAGCGGGATTCTAAGGGCGTGGTCAAGGATAACTTCTTATACCGCACGTATTCTTACAACGGCGAATACTATCCGGATGGCGTTTATGTCCTCGACATTCAGAACTACAAAACGCGCTCGACCTACGGTTCTCAGTCGATTCCCCTGCTCAGCCAGTATCGATTTGCAGATGGTTCATCCTTCTCTCCCCATCTCGATCACTTCTTGCTCGGGCAGTGGGTGCCGGGCGGGACGCAGGGAACCTACGATTGGTGGGAACCGCAATTTCGAGGGGGGACGGGGCGATGGGCGACCTCAGGGCGGATGGCGTTTAAGCCACGGGATCACTACAGCCAATCCTCCGATGATCAGACCAAAACTTATATGTGGGGATACGTTTTTATTCGACCGCGTTCTGGCACGCCGTTTGATGCCTCCACCTATAGCTATGCCTTCGAGGTTCCTGCTTATCGCTTGATCAAGAAACGCACGTCACCGCATACAATGCGCTACATTTGGGCAACTTGGGGATTCCAAGTGGGGTTGAGCGATCGTGAACTCGAAGCATTAGCCTACAGTATGGGACATACACTCAAATCGCTGAAAGACTTCTACGAGCGATGTACGCCCGAGGAAAAGCGGCGTCCGGTCGAACAAGCTATTCAGCGTGTTCTGTCTAGAGAGCTGAATAAAGACCCTGAGAACTTGGGAGTGGTGAATTTAGTGACATTAATCCGGAGTGCTCAGGCACTGAGTTTGGAGGATCAGCAGCAGTTAATTACTGTGTTGCAGGCAAATCAGTTGTGATGCAAAAAGGGATGGGATTAGGAACTCATTCAGAGAAAAATCGACGTTCTGGGATGGCTCCTAACCCTCCATTCAGTTGATCTGGAAGAAGTTCGACATCCCTGATACCAAGGGTAGTCACAATCCTATAAGCGAGATTGCACAAAGGCAATAACGGATTGCCCTGTTTCCAAGGCTAGGATTTGCAAAATTCACTTTTTAGCGAATCCTTACACAGTAAGCATTTCACTGACGCAAATAGCAAGATCAGGTGTATGATGCTAGGCAGATTATCTTTGAAATAATCCAGAAAATCGAATTTAAAACGGCAAAAGCCGAGTCATCACAAAGGGTAACAAGCCTAGGAAACTTTACCGCCCTGAACTGGAGACTCGACTTTCACAGTCAGCTTAACGCTGTTGATATGATTCTATTTTGTACGAATTGTATCGCAATAGTCTAGAGG
This sequence comes from Leptolyngbya sp. AS-A5, assembly GCF_039962495.1. Taxonomy (NCBI): domain Bacteria; kingdom Bacillati; phylum Cyanobacteriota; class Cyanophyceae; order Leptolyngbyales; family Leptolyngbyaceae; genus Leptolyngbya; species Leptolyngbya sp. AS-A5. The sequence continues at coordinate 11,201 of NZ_JAMPLL010000048.1, forward strand.
TGACACAAGAAAGTTGTAGCTTCATGTGATGCTCGGCTCCGAAAAGGAGTCATCGTGAACGTTTCAGCCTCTCAATCTCAATTCGTACCAAATCTAGAATCCGAGTTTCTTAAGCTCTTTTCCCATCGCTTTGATTTTCTCTGGGCAAAATATCCAATGCCAGGAGAGCGCCCAGAGTGGCAGACGGAGAGTCGATATCCTTTGAGTGACCGTGCGATCGAAGAGGGTAAATACCTATACGGTGTCCGGTTTGGAGTGGATACATGCTACGTAATGCTCGATATCGATATCCACAGTATTTACCACCCCAAGCGTGATCCCCAAATTTTGAGCCAAATCTTGGCTCTCCTAGAAAAGATTGGCATTGTCGAAGCGATCGTAGTGCAATCGAGCCGTAGCGAAGGTATTAATATTTATATTCCCCTCGATCAACTCATCAAGTCTTGGTTGATTGCGCTCGTAGTTCAAACGCTTTTAGAGCAGGCAGGGTTCAAGTTTAAGTTTGGAGAGCTAGAGATTTTCCCGAACCCCAGATCAAGCACTGGACCGATTCCCACAAGTCTGTACAGAGGACATCGCTTGCCCCTGCAAAATGGTTCATTTCTCCTGAATCAGGATTGGCAACCCATCTCTACCTCGCAGTCTACTTTCGTTGCTCAGTGGAAGTTCGCCCAGCGCCGTAATCAGCTAGATCTTGCAGAATGTGAGCGCATTGCCTTTCGAGCAAGACACCGTCATCCTGCACTCAAGGGCCGCGCGCAGAAGTTCTATGAGGACCTCCAAACTGAGGTTCAACCAGGGTGGACAGGTGAGGGACAGACAAATCATTTATTAGGTCGAATCGCAATGCTGCTGTATATCTTCGGCAGTATTGATAATTCAATGCTGCTGACTGAGGAGGGACTAGCGTCTGAAATTGTTGCCACAGCTCGCTCTCTTCCTGGGTACGAAGAATTCTGCCAGCATCGACATGAAATCGAAAAACGGGCACGTGATTGGGCGCGAGATATTATTGCAGATCCCCACTATTACCCCTACAAGCAACGCTCCTTCAAAACCAAACCACCCAGCAAAAATCCATCAGAAGCAACCTGGAACGAGCGCCAGAGGGCGACAACACGTTCCAGAATCGAGAATGGAAGAACGAAGTTGATTCGACAGAATAATTATCCTCCTACAGTCATGGGACGTATCTTGGCATTTGAAACACTAGGAATTACCCGAGGAACGCTCTACAAGCACAAAGACCTGTGGCATCCTGCCTACACATCACAGACACAGACGCAAGATGCTATAACTGCTCCTGAAATCTCTCGACTGCTAGAAAGCCCACAAGAAAAGGAGTTTGCCCCTGTTCTCTCCTCCTCTTTCTCTTCAGAAGCTTCAGAAAGCCCACAGGAAAAGGAGTTTGCCCCTCTCGCCCCTAATAAGCTTTCCTCCTTTTTTCCCAGTCTTGAAGTTTTGGATCTTGCTGGAGTGTGTTTTTTATTTGGGTATTTAAGCTCTTTGATTCCATTTAGTTCAACACAATCTTCAGAATCTTTTAGAGAAAGGCCCCTACAACAGTTAGAGAAATTAGATCGAAATGACAAACTCGATCGAACGATTCAATCTGAGCAATCTCCAATAGAAGAATATAATCTAGACTGCCCGGGTCGCGTCGAGGATCGATCGTTTTGTGACTCTAACGCTAACGACGATTCGCTGACTCTAGTTTTCATACAGTTTGTGAAACAGCAGAAGTTCAAGGATCAGTGCCCCCGAAATATCAAATCATGAAAATCAGGCATAGCAGGGCTTTGAACCCTATATAATCACATTTCGCACCAATCTCGGTGCGATGCTAAGCACGATCGTTGGAAACGCTTAACCAAGCATTGACTGAGATTGTGACTGAAAAATCTCGGAAGAAGACACCATTGCTTGGTTCGCTCACTCTGGCTTATTCACCTAGAAACCGCTGTATTAAGCAGATAGATCAAGTTGCTTAACGCGAAATGGGAGTTGTTGTGCATCCTCTACAACCATAACTCGTTCCCATGTTTTGCGATCAGAGAACCATTTGAAACCAGCTTGTTTAGCTAATTCTCTATTGTCATAGGAAACAAGAGCTACGAAGCGAGCTTTAGGTCTGAGCGCCCGCTCGAACATCCTCTGCAAGTTATCCACCTTGTCGAATAGAGCTGCTAAGAGTTGGCAGTCAGTGAGGGCACGGTGGTTGGCATATACTCCAATACCATGGGCTAGGGCAAGTTCGATCAAGGATTGCCCTGATCGGGTTTGATAGGGCCATTCAAAATCATTGCAGGTGCAGACCCAAGGAAGCAGGTTATCGCTGGCATCAACAAGATTTGGTAGCAAAACGCCATTGTTGCCCGCAGAGCCGAACCATTTGCGATCAAATTCGGCATTGTGTGCTGCGACGACATCAGCCATGCGAGCCATCTCTAAAATCGTTGTCAAACCCAACTCTGTGACAGATGGTGATAAGGTTGCCAAGGCTGCCGATTTTATTCGATTAATACTCTCTGCTGGGTTATCTTCTGCTGGCAGAAGTACGGAACTCTGTTGAATTGCTGTTTGATGGCGCAACGAATACAAAATTGCTCCAATCTCAATGACCTGACCATTTTCAGGATCTAAGGTCGTTGTCTCAGTGTCAATGATCAAAACCTGCTCAATCATGTTGTTCTCCCATATTCAATAGAGATTCAGGTGATACTCGTAGATGCATGCAATGGCTACCCTAAATATTTGCTAAGCCAATAAATTGGTCTGCCATCCCCGGAGTTCCCGCTAGTTATAGAAGCCAAACCAACGATCGTAACCAACTTCCCTTGATTTCATATTTCCTCTACAGCCCACACTAAGTCGCCATTTCCACTGACTAGAATTGCCGTGTCATAGTGGTCTTTCATGTTGATTATGTCGAGGGCAATTTTGATATCGAGATTAGCTTGAAGGAACTGTTGTCTCTCACTAGCTCCTTAGCGATCACCTCATAGTCAATCTGATGCAAGTGACATAGGAAGCCTAGCTGTTCTGGTTTAGTTGAATCTACTCCCGTGTAGTAGCGAACCCCTACTAAGTGAAATCCACTTTCAAGTTGGCTCTTCAACTCCCGATATTCAATCAAAGTTCCTAGCTCTTGAAATGAGTAATAGAGATTAGCTGCATCAATAAAGATGACAGCCCGCTGCTGATTTAACTGAAGCGGGCGCTGGAGTGCTGAGGGAGCCATAACCTTGCATCCTGTAAGAGCTTGGAAACGAAAGTTGACTTTTTCATCAACAAACACAGCTTAGCCTCAAGTTGATTTTCTCGTCAAGGTTTTTATTGACGTTTTCTTCAATCCAGGACTAATATAGACTCAGGGCGCTGCTAGAACGCCCGATTGATGTTTAGCTCTAGACTTCTCAGTTCATGACGATTCGAGGTTTTGAGCATGCTAGCTGTATAGATCGGATTTATGAGGAGTTGCTCGAATGCTTGGACTAAAGCTGCGTCAGGAGTTCCAAGGCAAACGCCTGAAGGGGACAGCCATTGAATTAACTAATGACAAGAATACCGGAGCAACACAAATCCTCGCGTCAGATTTTCTGGAGATTACCTATCCCTCTTTCGATCTGCTGAAGGCTATTGAGGCGATCGGACCAAATCAGGGTCTGCCTGTCGTATTGAAAGGAGAACGGGGGCAGGGGAAATCCCATCTTGAAGCTGCGCTCTACCATATTCTGACGAATACTGAAGAAGCACAAAGTTGGTTGCAGCATTGGTCTAGCCAGTTGAAAAATTCTCGGTTAGCAGAGTTAGACCTGCGGAGCGGAATGCATGTTATTAGTGAGAGTCTGCACCGACAGCAGTACAAGTTTCTTTGGGATTTAGTCTTCGATCGCCACCCTCATGGGCCACACATCCGAGAAAAATGGGAAGCAATGGGGGATAAGAAGACAGATATTCCGCCTTACAATTTGCTCCTAGAGTTACTCAAGAACAAGCCAACGGCGCTCATCCTAGATGAATTTCAAACCTGGTATGACGGTCTGACGAATACAAAACAATATCCCTGGCGCAACTGGGCATTCAATTTTATTCAGCTTTTATCTGAGATTGCAAAGGAGCAGCCAGATCTGCTGGTGCTCGTGGTTTCAGTTCGTAATGGATCGACGGATGCTTATCAACAGATTCACCGGATTAATCCAGTGGTCGTGGACTTCAAAGGTCCAAATGCTGCTCTTGATCGCCGTCGTCTATTGCTGCACCGTTTATTTGAAAATCGGTTGCAGCTTAATGAGGGTGATATTGCAAACTTAATTGCGGTCCATGTTTCTGAATATTTCCGATTAGCCTCAGTTCCTCCAGCGGATTTCGAGCGCCACCGGCAAGAATTTATTGAGTCGTGGCCCTACTCTCCGATCTTAATGAGATTGTTGGAGGATCAGGTATTAGTTGCTACGAGTGCCCAGGAAACTCGTGACCTCATCAAAATTTTGGCAGATCTATTTAAGGGGGCTGGTGCGAGCAATCCGATTGTTACGGCGGCTGACTTTAAGTTAGATGATGACGCAACACAGATTGCAACCCTGCTAGATTCTGTCTCAAACCAGCATCACGCCGCGTTAAGGGAGAAAGCGCAGCGAAATTTGACAGCAGTACAGGCGGCAGTCAAAGCGAATGAAGTTCCACACCTGTCTGAAATTGTGGGGGCATTGTGGTTGCGCTCTCTTGCTGTTGAAAATTTAGCGGGTGCAGAACCTGCAACGCTTCAGATTGATATCACACGATCACAGCCCATCGACGATAATGCCTTCCAGGTAGAATTAGCCATGATCGTAGATAACAGCTTCAATATTCACCCCTACGGTAATCGATACATTTTTCGAGAGGAGGAAAACGCCACTACAAAGTTAATGGCGCACGCCCGAAACGATCGATTATTTACTGATGGGTCTGACTACGAAGAACTAGCATTGCAAGTTCGTTATCTTTTGCAAGGAATGGGTGATCTATCTGGACGCTTCAGAGTCATTGTTCTACAACAGAACTGGTTGAAAGACCCTTGGAGTAGTTTAGATCCATCAGATCATCCAGATCGATGGGATGAAAAGAAGCTGCCGATCATTGTTCTACCGGAAGAACCCGATAAGTTAAATGAACGCTTGGGTACTTGGTTGAAAGAGTACGTACAAAGACTACGAAATACAATTCGATTTCTGCTACCCAAGTCTGGAACTACAAATATCTATCAGGACCGAGAACTCCTTGTCTTGGCGCGAGCAGTCTGGATAGCAGAGCGGTGGAAAGCGCAAAGCCCTGAGTACGCACAGATAAAGAAGCGATATGACAAGGACTTGAAGTCTCTACTTAAATCTCGATTTGACCGTTTTGCCCTGTTAAATATTTGGAATTATGCTGACCCCAAACGCTGCGAATTTATCGTTGAGGGTGTAAATGCCCAGGGGGATAAGATTCCAGATGCTATTGAAGAGCGTATTCGCAAGGATGTCTTCATCCCTGAAGATTTTGAGGAGTATGTGCGGGATGCCGCAGAAAGCAGGGATTCGGTCGGTAAGCTCCTACGAGAGTTGCAGGAGCCACGGCCAGGAGGGAAAGAATGTATCCCGTGGCTAGGCGAAATCCAGATTAAAGAAAGGCTGCTGCGAGTGTGCGCTCGCGGCGAAATTGCAATTAACCTGCGCGACATAGAGTATTTACAGGCAAAGCCTGGAGAAGACGAAGATGCTGCTTGGCATCGAATGAAAGGGCGACTGGGCACTGGCAGGCATTTGGATGAGACAAAACTGTTACCGACTCAGGCTGTTCCCAGTTCAGATGGAGTAGGGACGCAACCTAATGCACCGACACCTTCAATTTCCCAACCTAACCCTGAGCCTAGTAATGGAATCGCAGATGATTTTCCCTCGCTAACAGTAACTCCAAGTGACACTGAGGACTCCGGTGGTAATGGCTATCTGGGTGGTTTGCTACCGTCTCCTGGTGCCAATGAATCATCCGACGGCTCAATTTTTGACGATCCTCAGCCTACGAGGGTGGCTCGACGAACAGCTCCTGCAACGTCTGCTTTGAATCTATATGCCAAGGTGTCTGATGAGTGGGGAATTGGTCCTGCAACACCTGTACAGAATCTTTCCCTGAAAGTGGGGGCACTTACTGGGGCACAACTTCAGAAGCTGCTAAAGAGTTTGCCGGACGGATTGACCTATGAACTTGATTTGGAAAAGGAGGAGAACTGATGGCTGCTCCTCGATATTTACTCGAAAAAATTCAGACGGCTCCCCCAGATAGTGCATGGAAAGCTGTATTTGACTACGCTTGGGAGATTTGTAGCGTACCTCTGACGATTGCTTCTGCCAGTAAAGAGGTCATTGCAAGAGACACTGCATTGGCAGATCTAGATTTGGTCCTTTCTTCTAGTGCTTGGGAACTCTGGGGTGACTTTGAGCAGAGTGTGGAGCAAACCTCGAAAGCTCTCACAGATTGGTGGGCAGCGAGATCAACTGGAAAAGCTGTGCTGATTTTGGATGGGCTTTCACTCCGAGAATTACCCTGGATTCTATACGGTGCTAAAGAACGAGGGTTTCAGGTTTCTGCCAAGGTGACAGGAGCAGAATTGCCAGGGGATACAACTCCTTTTGCAAAAGCACTTGGATTTGGTCAACGCTCTGACCTGGAAAACAACCGGGCAAGCCGAACTCATCGTCTACAGGGGGCACAAACTGACTGTGTTGATCTTCCCTGGTTAGACTGCCTTGATTTAGTTGGGTTAGAGCCGAACTGGGTGTTGTGGCATCATTGGCCCGATTCCCGAATTCATGATTTCGCTGATCCTGGTAAAGGGCTTGCGACTCTAGCAATCGAAGCAGCAAATAAGTTAACTAGCCCCGAGTTTTGGGATCTCATCGATCGCCTCACGCTAGGACGGCAGCTTGTCATTACATCTGATCATGGTTATGCTGCTAGCGGTCTATTCTCTGATGCGCCAGAAGAACAAGCGAAACATCTCAAAAATGTATTTAAGAGTGGGCGGTCGTCTGACGATGTGACCAGTGAGAGTTCCTGGTTTCCCCCTATTGATTTAGTATTGACTTCCCAGCATGGGCAGAAACGGTTTGTGTTGGGGCGACGGAAGTGGAAGAGTGCAGGAGGCTATCCGACCCTAGCTCATGGTGGGCTATCGGTACTGGAGATAGCTTCCCCATTCATTGAGCTTGTTAAAGCAGAGTGACCAACTAGAAGCGGAGTAAGCGACATGGTGCAGACCCTTCAAGCAAAAAATGTGACCCTCAGCGAGTTGAGCGATCGCTTTGCCTTGGAACTGACAGATGATGAGCAGTTTTTTCGGGAGTGGCAGGTTGACCTACCAGAAGTGACAGCAGCCGAAAAGCAACGGCTAGATCGCGTCAAATCGAGTTTTTCCAATCTGCTTGAATATCCTTCCCTGCTAGAGAACACGGTCAAGATGGTGGTGCTATCACCGCTTCTGGACTTGGCTGATGTGTATCAGAAACCGTTTCATATTAAGTCAGAGCCATCGTTCCAAATCACAACCGAAGACGAAGGGACGGTGATTCGCGGCGATGTCGATGTCTTGGTATTGCGAGATCGGCTTTGGGTCATGGTAATTGAGGCAAAACGAGCAGCGGTGGATGTGGATGAAGGGAGGGCACAACTGCTGTCGTATATGTTGGCAAGCCCGACGATTGAAAAACCTGCGTTTGGCATGATTACCAATGGCAGGAATTTCTTATTTGTAAAGCTAATTCAACAACCTACGCCGCGATATGCGCTTTCCCGGCTATTCAGCCTAGTCAATCCCGGCAATGAGCTATACACCGTGCTGGGAGTTTTGAAGCGATTGGTAGCGTTAGTTCAGCAAGGCGATCTCAATGGAACTGCATAAACTCCTTGTGATGGTGGAGTGCGGGGAATGTAGGCGGAGAATTCCAATTTCTCTGAATGTGAACTTGAAAGTGACTGGTAGTGAATATGGCTCGCAAAGACGGAAAAAAGAAGAAGGAATGGTTGGCAGAGGAAGTTGCTAAGGCGGTGGGGGCTGGCAAGGCGGTTTCCGTCGAAACGGTCGATTTTTCTGATCCAAATCGTCCGAAAACTTGTTTAGAAGTCGATTTCCCGATTTTGCCTATTAACCAAATCGCCACAATTGAGGGGAACGCGGGTAAGCCAATCTATCAAATGTCGAAGTGGTGGGCACGGCGCAGATCCAGTGTGTTTCGGGCAATGTTGCTGGCAGCTAGCATGAAAGCACCAGATGATCCGGCGGAGGCAGCAAAGGCGGTTTGGGATGTCTATTACGCTAACCACCAGAAGAAGGGCGCACTCAGCCACCTCAAAGTTGCTGACATCTTTATGGGTGGTGGCACAACGGTTGTGGAAGGCTCCCGGCTGGGAATGCAGATGTTTGGTTGCGACCTGAATCCGGTTGCTTGGTTTGTGGTGAAGAATGAACTGGCGCAGGTTGATGTGGAAGAAGTCAAGGCGCTGTTAGCAGATATTGAGGCGGAGGTGAAGCCTCAAATTATGCCGTTCTACGCTTGCGATTGTCCTAGAGGACATAAGGGCAAGTGGACGCAAATTTCGACAGGTAAGGTGATGGGTGAGGAGTTTGATCCACTGGCACTCACGCCAGAGCAGCGCAAAGACTACCGCTATCAGGGACCCGAAATTATTTACGTCTTTTGGGCAAAGCATGGACCTTGCTCAATTCGGGAATGTGGACACCGCACACCGATTATGTCTAGCCCGGTGATGGCAGTGAAGACGCTGACGGTGAAAGCGTGGGAAGACCGGGAATGTAATGAGTGCGGCAGTGTGTTTGATGAGGAAAGAGATGAAGCTCGGATGGCTCCGAGTATGCCATTGGTAGTGGCTGGGGATGAAAAGCCCTATGCCATTTTGGATAAAGACAAGATGGTGACTTGCCCTCACTGTAAACATCGGCAGAACTCCAAAGGAATTGTTAACCAAAAGTGGAAAAACAAAAAAGTTTCACTTCACCTTTTGGTTCATCCTGAGTGGTTGGCAGGCTCACCAAAAACTGCACCTGATGGAACTGAGTATGGCGGTAGTGCCATGGATTTACCAGAAGTAACGGCTGCGTGGAATTATGAACGAGCAAGCAAAATTAAGTTAATTGAGGTGAGGGGCGTTCTTCCTGATGAAATCACTTGCCCAGAAACAGGTATCAACATCAAAACGAAACAAGGAACCGTACCGAAGAAATCAAATTTTACCTGTGGTTCTTGCGGAATTCCACAAGATATTTTGACAGCAGTAAAGGCAACGAAAAAGACAGCCCCAATTGCTATGTATGCAATTCAAGGGTATTGCCCAAATTGTGATAAAAATGAAAAACCTTATAGCGGTCGTTTTTTCGCTCCTGTAAACAACTCATCTATTTTTGATGCCGCAAATAATGAATGGTCACTACGTAAAGCTGGGGATTTAGCTCCATTTTGGCCTAAAAGTGAAATTCCATTTGGGTTTATGACCTACATGAATAATGGGGGAATTCCAAATCATGGTTATACCCATTGGTGGAAGATGTTTAACAGCCGTCAATTATTAGTGCTATCCCAACTCCTACAAGCCATTTGGAAATCAAGCACTGATTCCCATACTCAAAATGTTCGGGAGTTCGTATTAGGAGCATTTCAACAATATCTTCGTAACCAATGCATGTTTGCTTTTTGGCACTTATCCCGAGACCATTTTGCTCCGGCCCTCTCCAGCAGTAACTACCATCCTAAATCAACAATGATTGAAGTTGGAGTTTTTAGTGAAGTTGGTTATGGAAGTTGGAACTCTGTATTAGGGACTCTTTCAAGTGGTGCGGAGTGGTTAAGACATCCATGGGAACTACTACCAAAAGCAGAATTAGCAAAATTAAATAAAGATTTAGCTCAAGAGATACAAGGTGCTAGTGGAAAAGTTTTTTGTCAAGATCTTGTCCTGCCCACCGCTGAACTACGCTGTTCGTCTTCAACAGATTTACAGTCCGAAGCTCCTCAAACACACGATGCCGTCATAACTGATCCACCCTTTGGTGGACTACTTCACTACTCTGAGCTTTCAGACTTTTTTTACGTTTGGCTACGTTTAGTTTTGAAAGATTTTTACCCATCCAACTTTCAACCAGAGTACACACCAAAAACTCTTGAAGTTGTTGCCAACAAGGCGCGTCAACCTGATGAACCAGATAGCTTTTACCAAAGATTACTAACAGCTTGCTGGAAAGAAGCCAGTCGTATTCTGAAACCAGGAGGCATTCTTGCGTTCACTTTTCATCATAGTTTAGATGAACCATGGGTAGCAGTTTTAGAAAGTTTGTTTGATGCAGGCTTCTATTTAGAAGCAACATACCCAATACGTAGTGATGAAACTAAAGGGGAAGGGGCTAAACCAGGAACAATAGGATCACAAAAGATTGAGTACGATATTGTTCACGTTTGCCGTAAGCGCATAGAAGAACCTACTTCCGTTAGCTGGGGAAAAATGCGTCGTGAGGTATTGAGAGCAGTTCAACAACTCAAAGATGTGCTTGAACTTCATGCTAACTCTGGATTGCCCGCAGCAGATCTAAAAATGATTAAATGCGGAAAAGCACTTGAATACTATTCTCGACACTATGGAAAAGTTTACCTCGATGAAGGTAAACCTATTTCAGTCAAAGAAGCTTTAGTTGGAATCATTCAGCTTCTTGACGAAGATAGTAATAGTGGACAGGAACCCCCTCCTGTAACCGCAGAACCGTTCACCCGACAGTTTCTCCGCATTTTTGATGGCGTAGAAGAACAACCTCGTGACCAAATGCAGAAATATTTAGGCGGGACAACTATGTCTCCAAAAGATTTTGAGGAAAGGGGCTGGTGCCAGGAGCAGAAAAAGGTTTACTATCTAACTCCTCCATTAGAAATTGCAAAGAGTTGGCAGGGTAGACATCGCCAGAAACTAACCAGCGACTACGACCAAGCAATGTTCCTCATTGGAGCTTGCTTCGATGGTAGTGGTATCAACGTCAGCGACACCCTCAGAAATCCCAACTTCCGCCCCCATCCGGCTCTGGGCGCTCTCCTTAGTTGGCACATCAACCACGGAGCCTCCAAAGAAATTCAGACTGCTGCCCTTCGAGCGTCGCAAATCTACCAAGCTTGGGAACGACAACATCCAGACCAGGCAAAACAACTTCAACTAGAGTTTGGGGAGTAAAGCCATTATGCAGCCAATATTTGGTACAGGTTGGACGCGCAAAGGCTTTTCTCTCCTCTGGGATGTAACCGCCTTATCCAAAATCGTGGAATCTAATCAGGTTATTTCCATGCGTCGATTCTTCGGTTTAGTCGGACAATGGCAAGATGACCTGCCCGCTGCCAATGGTGATGCTCTTGTAGTTGCTGGATTAGATGCCAGCCTCGATGCCTTGACTTCTGATGATGCTTCCCAGTGGCTTGAAGAGAAACTTCGGTCTGCCATGCTTAGCTTTCAAGATTATTACCAAGGCGATGCAGCACTCATCTTTTGGCTACCAGGGGGAAGATCTCGGATTGAAGTGCAACGGGCAACGAACACTTACCTGTGGCTCTGCGGACCAACGAGTGGAAGGCAGCGGTTACCCCTTGGTCAAGCCCTCTGGGCAGGAGCCGAAGCAGATGCTGGGCACATCATAGCAAGCAGTGACTTCCAGGCAGACTTAGAAGGTAAAGACTGGATCGGGCTACATCTTCCCAGAATCTCCTAAACCTCCCCCCTTATTACCCTCCGCAACCTCTCTGCCCCCCCTAATAGGATTGCATCATGGATATCGAATTATTAGAAACTACCCTACAACCTGGCAAGCGAGTCACCCATAGCGAATTTGGCGATGGGGTTGTCATGGAGTTGCCTCGCGATGGATATGTCCGGATATTTTTTGGCAGTGGAGAACGTCAAGTGGCGATCGCCTCAGTCCGCCCTCAACTCTCTCGCAACGAACGCATTATTCAAGGTGTTGCTGGAACATGGGATCGGCTCAAGCAACTCTGGCTAGTTCACGAAGCCCACGCAATTCCCCTTATGGAAAGCGCGGCGGCTCTTACAGCTGCCAAAATTGACCTTTTACCCCATCAAGTTGTTCTAACTCACCGGATTGCAACAGCAAGCCCACGTCGATACCTGGTGGCAGACGAAGTAGGCTTAGGCAAAACCATTGAAACAGCCCTAATTCTCCGAGAACTCGCCAGCAGAGGTGAGTTAGACCGCGCCCTTATGGTAGTGCCAGCCGGACTCGTCAATAACTGGCATCGTGAACTAAACGAGGTCTTCAACCTCAACTTTGAAGTGTTTGGTAGCGAAGGAGATGTCACTGATCGCAAATCCAATGCCTTTGCCAAACACGATCGCCTCATTGCCAGCATCGACACCCTAAAGCGTCCAGCTCGTATCAAAAAACTTCTGGATGCTAAATCCTGGGATTTAATCGTGTTTGACGAAGCCCACCATGTCAATGCTTTCAAGAGTGGGAACAAAGTTCGCAAAACTGAGAATTACAAACTGGCAGAAGCACTCAAAGGACACACCCGTGATTTAGTCCTGCTGTCTGCTACACCCCATCAGGGCGACCATTTTCGCTTTTGGATGCTGATTCAGATTCTCAATTCCACGCTGTTCAGAAATCCAGATGA